>JAHEGF010000176.1 GCA_024645155.1 Phyllobacteriaceae bacterium
GGCCAGGCGGATAGCTTCATCGAAATCATGGGTGATAAAGACGATGGTTTTTTTCAGGACCGACTGCAGACGTATGAACTCGTCCTGCATTTCGCGGCGTATCAGCGGATCAAGCGCCGAGAACGGCTCGTCGAGGAACCATAATTCCGGCTCGACCGCCAGTGACCTGGCTATGCCGACCCGCTGCTGCTGCCCGCCCGACAATTCGCGCGGAAATGCATTTTCACGGCCAGACAAGCCAACAAGATCGATCATGTTTTGCGCACGCGTTTCGCGTTCATGCCTGTCGATCCCCTGAACCTCGAGGGGGAATGCAACGTTGGCAAGAACGCTCATGTGCGGCAACAGGGCAAAATGCTGAAACACCATCCCCATCTGGTGCCTGCGGATTTCGATCATGCGCGCATCGCTTGCAGCAAGCAGGTTTTCACCGTTGAGCACAATTTCGCCGGCCGTCGGTTCGACAAGGCGCGACAGGCAACGCACCAGCGTCGATTTACCGGATCCCGACAGACCCATGATGACGAAAATTTCGCTGTCATTGACCGTGAGATTGACATCGCGCACCGCACCGACGAGGCCGGCATCGCGCAACTGGTCAAGTGAGGGAGAGGGCGCAGTTGCCTGGAGAAACGCAGCAGCGCCATCGCCGAATATCTTCCAGACGTTGCGGCAGACGAGTTTGGGTTGCGCCACGGTCATCATTGCCCCCGAAAGTGTGGCCTGCAGTTCCTGTATCCGTACTGCGGCCCGCGTGGCGCGCCAGCTATAGCGACCCGGGCTCGCCCGTGGAGCGAACCGCCAGGCGGCGCATAACGCAAACCGCCTGACCGCTCACCGGAGGAAAGCATACATACCGGCCGGGCGACTATTTCTTGATCCACTCCGACCAGCGTGCCTCATTGGCAGCCACCCACTCGGCCACCACGGCTTCAACCGTCATGCCTTCAAGATCAACCTTTGTGATCATTGCACCCATTTCATCATTGTTGATGGTGAACGCCTTGGCCGCATTGTAAGCGCCCGGCCATTTGTCCTTCATGCCGGCCCATCCGACTTTCCAGATTTCGCCAAACGGCTTGCCGCAATCGTACTTGGCATCGGGATTGGAGCCCCAGGACGCATCATTGTAACATTCCGAAGTGTATTCCGGGAATTCAACCCACTCTCCCTTGTATTTGGCCGGAGCCCAATGCGGTGCGTAGATCCACAAAAGGATCGGCGCCTTGCGCTGATAAGCACTCTCAAGCTCGGCAAACAGGGCTGCATCGGTACCCGCATGAATAACCTCGAAGGGCAGGCCCAGCGCCTCGGCCCGCTCGTCGTCAAAGCCGCCCCAGGTCACAGGGCCGCCAAGGTAGCGGCCTTTGGGGGCCGTTTCAGCCGTGGAAAAGGCCTCGGCGCATTTTTCATCCTTCAGCGCCTCCCAGTTCGGCAATCCCGGGCATTTTTCCTTCATGTATTCGGGATACCACCACTCTTCCTTGGCTTTCATGCCGGTAGCGCCGATATTCTCGACCTTGCCGGTCGCGGTAGCCGCGTCCATGGCATCACGGCCGGTCGTCTCCCACATTTCCATCGCCAGGTGCAGATCACCGGACTCAAGACCGGCAAACTGCGCAAGGTAGTCAGCCTGCACATATTCGATGTTGTAACCGGCCTTCTTCAGAACTTCGCCCATAATGTTCGTGGTTATCAGCTGACCGGTCCAGTCATGCAGCGTCAATTTTATCGGGTCGGTAGATTCCTGCGCCACCGCTGTTGCGGGCACCGAAAGTGCTGCCGCTGCCGACAATGACAGCGCGACGGTTAGTGTCTTCAAGATGCGATAGCCTGGTAGCATGTCGAGCCTCCTGCTCACCTTTGTTATCTTTGTTGCCGGCATTTGATACGCCGGCATGATTGGGCGGGTAGTGGTCCCGCCAATTCTTATAGGTAAGCTAATCTCAAGGCAGGCCGACCGGATTGTCAATCCAATCGTGTGGTTTTTTGTGTGGTATTGACCGATTTTATCTAATTTTGTTACCATAACCACAAATTGAACCCGGTATACGGGCAAAAAGCCACATGTCCATGCATTCTAAGCGCCACACGCAGATCCTTCGGCTTCTCGATGAAGAGGGAGCGATTACTATCTCGGCCCTCGCTGAAAAACTCGGCGTCTCGCTCGAAACGGTGCGCCGTGACGTAAGGCCGCTTACCGAAGCAGGTACCGTAACGCGTGTTCATGGCGCAGTCGGTCTGGCAGGCCAGTTGGGCGAAGCGCCATTTGAGCGCCGGATGCGCCAAAATGCACAGGCGAAAAGAGCCATCGGCAAATCTGTGGCGGCGACCATCAAGGATGGTGATTCGATTATGCTCGATACCGGTACGACGACCAGTTTTCTTGCCCGCGAGCTGCTTGGTCACCGGCGCCTTACCGTGGTCACCAACTCTTCCGATATTGCCAGAACACTGGCTACGGTCAACGGCAACCGGGTTTACATGGCCGGAGGCGAATTGCGTTCAGATTCCGGTGCTGCATTCGGCGTATCGGCGATCGAGTTCATCAACCGCTTCACGGTCAATCACGCGGTCATTTCAACTGGCGCTGTCAACGCTGATGCCGGGGTTATGGATTATGATCTCGAAGAGGCGGAATTCGCCCGCACGGTCCTGTCACGCGGCGAACGCAGCATCGTCGTTACAGATCATTCAAAATTCGGGCGCCAGGGTCTCGTCACGGTCAGCGATTTTGCGGCAATCGGAGAATTGGTGTGCGACCTCCCACCGCCGCAGGAAATCGCCGGCGCACTGGAACTGGCCGGTACAGAACTCATCGTTGCGTCCTGATTAGCCCCTTGCAAACAGGATTTGCAGTTCATCAACATTTCCGATGCAAATGTCGCTTGCCGCACGCAATGCCGGCGCACTGCCGGAACCGGCAGTTACCGCGATCCGTAACCCGGCACCTCCGGCCCTTGCCATCTCCATGTCGTGCAGGCTGTCGCCGACAACCGCCGTCTGTTCCGGGCGCGTTTTGACGGTTTCACAAAATGCTGTGAGCATTCCCGGACCGGGCTTGTAACCGTGACCGCTGTCGTAACCGGCTATGAATGAGATGAACCGACGTATTTCGAACCGCGCAACCATCGTTTCAATTGCCGCTTGATTGTCGCTGCTGGCAATACCGAGTGCGTAGCCGGCGCTGCTGAGTTTGCCGAACAGGCCAGCCAGATCTGTTACCGGCACCGCCGTATGGGCAGCTTGCACAAACAGCAGGTCCAACGCCCGCACCAGGTCCGGTTTGGCAAGCAGCGCGCCCGCGCTTTCCCACACTTCTGCGATCTCGGCCGTATTGCCGGATGCAAAAAGGCTGTCAGGTGCGATCTGGCCAGTGGTTTCGTCCATGCCGCTGAGCTTCAGCAACCTGGAAGCAAGATCCGGATTGCCGCTAGCCGCGAGGTTGGCGGCAGCCCGGTTGGTTGCTGCCCAGGTTTGGTGAAAGTCCAGCAAGGTTCCATCCTTGTCGAACAGGACGGCCTTGATATCGTGGTGCGGCATCGGTCGTTTTTCCAAAAGGTACGGCCGGACCGGCTTTCCGTTCATCTGCTCCGCCACGCCTGTGTGCTTCTAAGCAAGCCCTTTGACAGCACAGCATGGATCGTCCGCGCGATGACATTGGTGTAGAATATCATCATTCCCATTGCCGCGGCCGGGGCAACGTCGCCGGCATCATCCATGTTCAAAACTGCAACCGACGCAAGCGCCGTGCCCGTCGAATACAGGAAAACAACGGCTGAAACCGTCGTCATCGCGTTGACGAAAAGATAGATCGAGATATCCAGTATAGCCGGCAGGCAAACCGGCACGCTGACCCTTGCAAACAGCTTGTAGAACGGCTGCTTGAGCGATGCCGACACCGATTCAAACTCGTTGTCCATCTGCTTCAGTGCGGTAACCGCCGTTAAGTGCGACACGGTGTAGAAATGGGTGACCGTACATAGGACAAGGATTGCCATCGTCCCGTAAATGACGTGCAGCGGGTTACCCGGATTGTTGAAAAAGAATATGTACGCCAAGCCAAGCACCATGCCGGGAATGGCCATTGGTAACATCGCCAGGAACTGGAACAGGGTGCGCCCGGTTTTGAAACCGTTTGTTTTCTCGACCATGTAGGCCCCGGTGAACACGATTATCGTTCCGAAGAATGCCGTAAGCAGCGCCAGCTTTATGGAATTCCTGTAGGCGTTCCAGCCGCCTCCATCCATCAGGTCGAAGGCGTAGTTTTTCAAGCTGAGACTGAGATCATAGGGCCAGAACTTGATCAGTGCGGCATACTGGCAGACGAGCAATATCCCGGCTATGAAAACAGCGATCAGGGAGCAATAGGCAAAACACAGCCAGTCAAACCGCGGGTTCGCGTTCGGTTCGAAAACGACCGAGCGGGCTGACAACAACGCAACCTGTTTTCGTTGAATGATCCTGTCGATCGTGAACGCGAACATTGCCGGTATCAGCAACACGACGGAAACGACGGCACCCATTTCGAAATTCTGCTGGCCGATTACCTGCTTGTAGATGTCGACGGCCAGCATGTTGTACTGCCCGCCAATGACCTTGGGCAGACCGAAATCGGTGATCACCAGATTGAATACCACGAACGCGGCAGAGAAAAGTCCGTAGCGCGCGCCTGGAATGGTGACCGTCCAGAATGTTCGCCACCGGCTTGCCCTTAGCGTGACCGCCGCCTCATAGAGCCGTGCATCGGAAATCGCCAATGCTGTTGTTATGATCAGCATCGCGTGCGGAAATGTAAAGAACACCGATCCCGCAACGATGCCATACGGGCCATAAATCGATTCGCCCATCATCAGCGGTTTCAGCATGCCCTGGTTGCCGAACAGGTAGACCAACGCAATGCCCGGTAGCAGCGATGGGACGAGAATAGGCGCCATCGCAAGCAGCCTGAATACCGACTTGAACCGCATGCAGCTTCTGGAAAGCGAGTAGGCAAACCCGAAGGCGAGTATCACGGTGATGACGGTACTTATGGTCGAAATCAGCAACGAGTTGGTAATTGAGCGGACAAGGGACGGCGTCGCAAAGTAGCGTTTGAAGTTGTCAAAACCGAATGCCGCAACAGGCCGCAGCACGATTTTGCGGAATTGGTTGGAATCGACTTCAAACCACTCCGGACCGCTACGACGCTCCGATCCGGATAGGTAAAACGCAGTCGCGCTGAGAGAGCGTACCTTATAGTGCACCGGACTGCGAAACGAGAAATCCGGGAAGAACTTGGTCACGTCGAGACGGCCGTCAGAACCCGTGATCAAGTCTTCACTACTATATATTTTTTCCCTGTCATTGAGCGCTTTGGCGGAAAACACTTCACCACCAAAGTTTCCCGCCTCGTCGCTGACCTGGAACTCGTACTGGGTGAGGTCGAATTGGTAGGTGGCCATAGACTTTGACAACATCGCATAAAGCGGGAGTGCCAGCGCAATAATCAGGTAGATCGCAATTACTGCGATGAACCCGCGCATTACCCAATCATCGGTGCCAAGTTTTGGCTTTATATCCTCGCCTTGCGGCATTGCAGAATAGGATATGTCGCTCATTCCGCAGGGCCCGCATTTTTCGACGGAAACAGCTTCAGGCGGTCGGGTGGTATTTCGATCGCCAGCTTCATTCCAACCGCCAGATCCATGCGCCGGATTGCATTGATCGACAGGTTGGCGAGCAATCTCAATTCGCCCAGTTGTTCTCCGCCGAGAATTGCACGCCAATAGGAACCGAGAAACTCCATGTCGGCAATGTCGACATCAATCGTGTTGCCGGGTTTCTTTGTGCCGCCTTTGCCGCGGCCTTTGCCGGTGCTCCTGCCATGCGGAATGATATCTTCGGGACGGATCGTCGCGATCACCGCTGCACCGGCGCCAAAATCATGTGGTACGCAATTGAACGAGGTTTCACCGATCTTCACGGCATTGTTGGCCAGCGCCTTGGCCGGAACCTGGTTCATCTCGCCGATGAAATCGGCAACAAACAGGCTTTGCGGATCGCGGTAAATTTCGGTCGGCGTGCCGATCTGTTCGACCACGCCGTGGTTCATGACAACGATGCGGTCGCCCATCGACAGGCCTTCTTCCTGATCATGCGTCACCATGATCGTGGTAACGCCCAGTTTCCGCTGAAGCTCCTTGATCTCATGGCGCAACGACACCCGCACCCGCGCGTCCAGCGCCGAGAGCGGCTCGTCGAGCAACAGCAGACCCGGTTTTGATGCGATGGCTCGCGCCAGTGCAATACGCTGCTGCTGTCCACCGGAAAGCTGCGCGGGGTATTTCTTACCCTGGTCCGGCAGGCCAACAAGGTCGAGCAACTCGGCAACGCGCGCCTTCACCTTTTCCCTGGATAACCCAATGTTTTCCAAGCCAAAGGAGATGTTTTTTTCGATCGTCAGGTTTGGAAACAGCGCATAGGACTGAAAGACGATGCCGAAATCGCGTTCCGCGGGCGGCAGGTTGGAAATATCCTTGCCATCCTGCGCAACCGTACCGCGTGTTTGAATATCCAGTCCGGCAATGGCCCGCAACAGCGTGGTTTTCCCGCAACCTGACGGACCTAGGAAACAGACGAATTCGCCCCTGTCCACTTCCAGTGAAATATCCTTGAGCGCGAGAAACTTGCCGAAAGCTTTCCACAGGCCTTCAATTCTCAAAAATTTTTGCTCTTGGGCATGCGCTTTTCTGGCCGCCAATTCAGCCTCCCCAAATTATTCTCAACCTGCCTGGCAGCCAAACCGGAGGAAGCCACGGACGAACCAAACCAAATAAAGGCGCCGCAATCCGGCGGCGCCTTTCATGGTTTTTCCGATTACTTCGGTTCGGATTTTGAATCGTAGCGGCCCTGCCATTCTGCGAGGATTGCAGCGCGATTGTTGGCGGCAAACTCGAAATCATTGTCGATCATTTTCTCGGCCAGGTTTGGCGGGAAGTGCTCGACCGGCTTGGCAACACCCGGATAGGCAACGACGGCATAACCGGTGTTGTACA
>JAHEGF010000177.1:0-6646 GCA_024645155.1 Phyllobacteriaceae bacterium
CCACAAACACCGTTCAACACAACAAGAATCAACATTTTAGACAATTCTTCACCATGACAGGAAACAAGCGGGATTGGTTCAAATTTTATCGAACCCGAGCAACCTATTTTTCCGATTTTGCGAGATTCTTGCCCACGGATATCGAAAGGGAACGGAGATGAAACTATCCATATCCCGCTTGTTCAAAGATCGTTCTGGCAATGTCGGATTGTTGTTCGGAGTTGTTGCGGTACCGCTTTTTGCCGCAGTTGGAATGGCGCTCGACTACTCAAACATGCTGCGCATGCGCCATGACCTGGCCAATGCGCTTGATGCAACCGCATTGGCTGCGGCAACGTCTGCGCCCAGCGAAATGCAGCAGATTGCAAACGATGTGTTTGCCGCAAATTTCGACTCTGCCTCCTATGGTGTCTCGCTAACGCCGACTATCACCGTTTCGGGTGAGGCCCTTTCTGCATCTGCAAACGTAGATTACAGCTCGATTTGGATGATATCCAGCAAGCGGGTTATCTCGGGCTTTTCCCAGGTTCGCCTCGCCGATACCCAAAATGCCGAGATCGTCTTTGTCCTCGATTATTCATCGTCGATGAACAGCATGTATGCCGCCATGCGCGATGCTTCGGTTTCTCTCGTCAAGACACTTACGAAAAACATGACCAGTACCGACGTCAAGATCGGCCTGGTTCCTTTCGGCGCAGAGGTTTACACGACAATGGATGGCAAGAACGTGCTTGGCGGAACGACAGGCGTACCGTGGTCGAACTGCACGATCAGCCGCAAATGGCCGTGGGTGTGGAAGGATAATTCGCCAACCGCAGCGAAAATTAGTCAGTGGGGCCGCACTGACAGCGACGACACCATCGACAGCGATGAATATGATGATTGCCCGAATTATCCGTCGCGCAATCTGACTGTCCGCGAACTGACCACCGATCATGTCGGTACTGTCGCGCAGTTGGAGGCAATGGTGCCCTATGAAGGCACAAACGTCGCGCTCGGGATTGAATTCGGCTATCAGCTGATTTCCAACGAGGAGCCGTTTACGGGCGCTGTCGATTTCGGCGAGGAAGGATGGCGCAAGTTCATCGTCCTGCTTACCGATGGCCGGCACAACAAGAAGGGTTTTGGGCCTGGCACAATATATACAGCCGATCAGGGCCGTCAGAACCTGCAACTGATCTGCAGCGAGCTAAAGAAAAAAGGCGTCGAAGTCATCACCATCGCCTATGATCTGGATGACAGCGAAGGCAAGGCCGAGCTCGAACAATGTGCCACCAATTCCAATTATTATCTGGAAGGCGACGAGGATTCGGTTGCTGAAGTTTTCGGCACGGTTGGCCGCCTGGTTTCCACCGTCTACCTGACGAAATAGGCGGCGGCCGTTACCACCATTTTACAGGATGAAGACGCCCGGCTGCCTGCTCGATGATGTGAGCCGCCGCAAACAGCGTCTCCTCGTCAAACGGCCGGCCGATCAGCTGCAGTCCGAGCGGCAGGCCGTTGTTGTCGAGACCGGCAGGAACAGCAATTCCGGGCAATCCGGCCATGTTGACCGTGACCGTAAAAATGTCGTTCAGGTACATTTTTACCGGATCAGCTGCCATGTCCTGGTCACCGACTCCGAATGCTGCCGAAGGTGTCGCCGGCGTCAGGATCGCATCGATGCCGTCCGAAAACACCGTTTCGAAATCCCGCTTGATCAGCGTGCGCACCTTCTGGGCGCGCAGGTAATAGGCGTCGTAATAGCCGGCCGAAAGCACATAGGTGCCGATCAGAACACGGCGCTGGACCTCGGCGCCAAACCCGGCTGCACGGGTCTTTTCGTAAAGATCGGTGATATCGCCGCCGGTCTTGCGCAACCCGTAGCGCACACCGTCGTAGCGCGCCAGGTTGGACGATGCTTCCGCCGGCGCAACAATATAGTAGGCCGGCAATGCGTATTTGGTGTGCGGCAGTGAGATGTTGACGATCTCGGCTCCGGCATCCTTCAGCCAGGCGATGCCTTTTTGCCAAAGTGTCTCGATTTCGCCCGGCATGCCGTCCATGTGGTATTCGGCCGGAATGCCGATCTTCATGCCCTTCAGCGAACGGCCGATTGCCGCTTCGTAGTCAGGCACAGGCAATTCCGTCGACGTCGTGTCCTTCGGATCGGATGACGCCATCGATTTCAGCAGGATTGCAGCATCACGCACATCGCGCGCGATCGGTCCGGCCTGGTCGAGCGAGGAGGCAAATGCGACAATGCCCCAGCGCGAACAGCGTCCGTAGGTCGGCTTGATCCCGACTGTTCCCGTAAAGGCCGCCGGTTGACGGATAGAGCCGCCGGTATCGGTTGCCGTCGCCCCGGCACAAAGCCAGGCGGCGGTGGCCGCAGCCGAACCGCCCGACGATCCGCCCGGCACCAGGTCCATGTTGGAGCCTTTTGCCCGCCACGGATTGACCACCGGACCATAGTAAGATGTCTCGTTTGACGACCCCATGGCAAATTCGTCCATGTTGAGTTTGCCAAGCATGACCGCGCCATCGGCCCACAAATTGGCCGTGACCGTCGATTCATAGCGTGGCTCGAAGCGGTCGAGAATATGGCTCGCTGCCTGGGTATGCACCCCTTCGGTTGCAAACAGGTCCTTGATGCCGAGCGGAATGCCTTCCAGCGCGCCACCTGACCCTTTTGCCAGGCGGGCGTCACTGGCCTTGGCCATTTCCCGCGCCTTGTCGTGCGTGACCGTAATATAGGCGTTGAGGGCCGGGTTGGCTGCATCGATTGCGTCGAGATAATCCCCGGTCAAATCGGAAGCGCTGAACTCCCTGGCGGCAAGTTTGTCCCTGGCTTCAGCTATTGTCAGGCGGGTTAGTTCGCTCATGTTACAACTTCTTTTCGTAAAACCGGTTATATGCGGAATCTGGATAGTCGAGCACGGCGCCACATTGCGTGTAGCCGGCCCGTTCATATATGCGCCAAGCCGGTTCAAATCCCCTGGTCGAACCGGTTTCCAGGACCAGGCGTTCAAGCCGGGTGCCGCGCGCCCTGTCTTCGATCGCCCCGAGTATCAGCCTGCCAACTCCTGTTCCGCGAACACACGGCGCGGTGAACATCCGCTTGATTTCGCCAAGTTTTGCATCGTGGGTTTTCAGGGATCCCATCCCCACCACCGCACTGTGTCCGTCTCGCGCGACAAAAACCGTGGTTTCGTCGCCTGCCATCTGTTCGGCCGTCATCTGGAACTGGAATTGCGGCGGCGACAGCGGACGCAAAAGTGCATTCAATTCCGCGATCATTGCCCGCACATCATCCTGCAACGGGGATTCTGCAGCAATCGTGATGGCCATTGCTGCTACTCGACGACCTTCGGAACCATGAAGAAATTGTCTTCGCTCGATGGCGAGTTGGCAACAATGTCGGCGGCCTTGCCACCATCGGACACGACATCATGGCGTTTCTTCATCGCCATGGGGATAACCGATGTCATCGGCTCGACACCGGACACATCGACCTCGTTGAGTTGCTCGACAAACCCCAAAATGGTGTTCAACTCGCCCGTCATGCGCACTGCATCATCATCGCTCAGAGCAATGCGCGCGAGCCTGGCCACTTTCTTTACGGTCCTGGTATCGACAGACATGGTGTCATTTCCTTGCGGATCTGTTGTTCGCGCCCGGCTATAGCCGTCGAAATAGCCAAGCGCAACGGCCGCCTAGAACTCCTGTGCTTTTCCGATAGCAAGCCCGGCAACCGTTGTGCCGCTGCCATCCATGCCGGCCACGAAAGTATCGGCAGTCTGATCGAGAATCGGAAAGGTCCCGAAATGGCAGGGAAACACCGTCTTGAACTTGAAATAGCGCTGGCACGCCATCGCTGCCACCGCACCGCCCATGGTGAACCGGTCGCCAATCGGCACGATCCCCATTTCGGGTTGATGCAGTTCCTCGATCAGCGCCATATCGGAAAAAATGTCCGTGTCACCCATGTGATAAAGCGAGCGGCCATCGGGAAAATGCAGGACAAGGCCATTGGGGTTTCCAAGGTAGACGTTCTTGCCGCCGTCCATGCCAAAGGACGATGAATGCAGCGCATTGACGAAAGTTGAGGTAAATCCACCGCATTCCACCGTTCCGCCATGGTTGCCCGGATTGATGGTGTCTCCAGACACACCCTGCCCGGTCAGATACATGCAGATCTCGTAATTGGCGACGAGCATTGCACCGCTGGCCTTCAAGATTTCTGCGGCATCGCCGACGTGGTCATTGTGGCCATGGGTAAGCAGCACGTGGGTTACGCCGTCTGCCGGTTCCTCCCATCCACCTTTCCACGACGGGTTCCCCGAGAGAAACGGATCAATCATTATGACTGCGCTGCCATGTTCTATCCGGAAGGCGGAATGTCCAAACCAGGTAATTTTCATCTCGGTATCCTTCTCGCTTTTGCCTGTCTGGCACGATAAGACCGAAATGGAGAAAATCAATTCCAGCGCGGATTAATGACGGTAATCGACATCGATAAACTGGCCGATAGCATTGCCAAGGGCCGGACCCTGGCCGCGATCGATCTGGGCACCAAAACGATTGGCATTGCGGTTTCGGACATAGGGCTCACGCTCGCCAATCCGCGGCCCATGATAGTGCGGCGCAAGTTCACCATTGACGCCGATGCCTTGTGCGCGGTGCTGGATCGCGAAAACGCTGCCGCACTGGTTATAGGACTGCCGGTCAACATGGATGGCAGTGAAGGGCCGCGTGCCCAGGCAACCCGGGCATTTGCCCGCAATTTTGCATCGCGGCGTTCGATACCGCAAGTATTCTGGGACGAGCGGCTATCGACAGTGGCCGCAGAAAGGGCGCTCATTGATGTGGATGTGTCACGCAAGAAGCGTGCGCAACGCATCGATTCGGCCGCAGCCGCCTTTATTCTGCAGGGGGTGCTTGATCGGCTTCGCGCAAGGAACTGACAGGGGAAGCAGCTACCCGGCTTGACCACCACGCGCCTATTTCGCGGCGACGGCGGAAGGCGAACACGGCCATGATGAAAAGGAAATCAATGACGCAGGCCTTGGCAATAGCCATCGGTATCGTGTCGGCGGGAACGCCAAGCATCTCTGCCATCTGGGCAAAATAGATGTCGTGGAACATCCGGGTGAACGCGATCAGTCCGAAATTGATGTCATGGTAGGACAGCCCGAACCAGGTCCAGAACAGACCGATCGGCACAATGAAGAATATGACCAGATACCGTAACATTACAGGCGCTCAGGTGATGTATCTTCGCGCTGCGATAGGCGAGACAACAGCGAAGTGTGTGCCGCGCCAAGTGCGAAATGGCGGGCGGCATCGCGCTCCGTTTTTTCGTTATCCGGTTCGCGGACCGAAGTACTGCCATCGGCAACGGCGGCAACATAGCTGGCTGCAAGTGCAGCCAGGTGAACCATGACGTCCGGTATCTTGCCGGTAGCGGGGAACAGGATTGCCGACAACAGGCAGATCGCAAACAGCGCGATTGCGGTCGCATATGCGAGCCGGCCGACATCGTCCGCGTCTGCCCTGCCGCTGAAATTGTCAGAGACAGATGTTATCGCGGCCCATATGAACAGGACGGAAACCAGCGAAAATCCGAATGCGAAACCGCTGGCAATCGATGGCTCATTGGAAATCGGTGCCGATGCAGCCAGGATGAGGTTCTTGGCGGCCTCAAACGGCGTGCCGGCTGCAGCTTCGCTGTAGCCAAGCGCCGCAACAGCCATTATCCCGAAGAAAAAGGCCCAAAAGCAGGCAAGAATGATGGTAAGGATTCGGCGCATGATCCCTCGGCTTGATGTCCAGACACACTGAACGGTTAAATCAATACCGGCAACGGAAACCATTTGTTAAGGTTAACGGATTGCGCGGCATTTTCACTATTTCCAGCCATGCCCCCGAAATTTCATCCGGAACTCATCCATGATCACCGTTTTTCACAGCATATTGCCGATCTTTTTGTTGATTGTTGCCGGCAACCTTCTGCGCCGTACGACCGTAATTGATCCCGGTGCCTGGGTCGGTCTGGAGCAACTCGGTTTCTGGTTTCTCTACCCCGTTCTCCTGTTCACCACGATTTACAACGCCGACTTTTCCGGGCTTTCGCTCGATATCCTGATCCTGATCCTGTTTGCATCAATAGCGGTATTGACCGCCATGCTTGCGGGTTTCTGGCTTGTCTCGCGCAGAACCGGCCTCATCGCCCGCACCGAATTTTCCTCGGTTTTCCAGACATCGGTACGCTGGAACGGTTTTATGGCATTTGCTATTGCCCAAAAGCTGTTCCCACCGGAAGGAATGGCATTTGTCGCGCTGATGATGGCCGCCATCATCATCCCCATCAATCTGCAGTCGGTCTATGTTCTCGCGCTGTTTGCACCGCAGGAAACCAACTGGAAAAGGATCCTGTTCAAGATCGCCACCAATCCCCTGATTCTGGCGTCTCTGGCCGCCCTGATACTCCGGTTCATGCCGTTTGGCCTTTACCCGCCATTTGGTCAGGCACTTGACCTGATAGGCAGGGCGGCACTTGGCATGGGGCTTGTCGCTATCGGAGCCGGTTTGCGGCCGGGCGATCTGCTTACGTTCAGACCCGCAATCTGGGTGCCGGTTGCGCTGAAGCTGCTGGTTTTCCCGG
>JAHEGF010000177.1:6656-7030 GCA_024645155.1 Phyllobacteriaceae bacterium
TACGTTCGCGGTAACCTCTAACATCACCGGCGCCCAATTGTCCTTTCTGGTTCTTTGCGCTTCCGTTCCAACGGCAATGAACGGTTTTCTCCTTGCCCGTCAAATGGGTGGGGATGCCGAACTTTATGCAGCAATCACCACCATGCAAACGGTCGTGTCATTTTTCACGATTCCGATGTTGCTGGCCTTCTCCGGTTACGTCCCTTGAGGGTAAAGCGTGTCGAGTATCGCCTTGCAGTCATGACGCGCATCGAGCATGCCGTAGGTACTGCGCCATTGTCCGGCAAGACGGCTCTCGACAAAGGCGTCGGCAATCCGCCCCGCTCCAAGCCGTTTTAATTCGGCCGCAGCAGACGAAAGGGCAAGTTGTTCGG
>JAHEGF010000419.1 GCA_024645155.1 Phyllobacteriaceae bacterium
CCGAGAACCATTTTTTATGACCGCCACGTGGCGCTTGGTGCCAAGATCGTTGAATTCGGGGGCTGGGAAATGCCGGTGCAATACGCACCGGGCATTGTGCAAGAGCACCTGGCTACGCGCAAACAGGCCGGCCTGTTCGACGTTTCGCACATGGGACGCTTCGTTGTCCGCGGGAAAAACAGTCTGCCGTTCCTGCAGCATGCTCTTTCCAACAATGCCGACGCCTTGGATGTCGGGGAAAGCCAGTACACGCTCATTCCCAACGAGGAGGGCGGCGCCCTGGACGATGCCTACCTGTACCGCTTTGTCGAGGGCGAGTATCTTTTAGTGGTCAATGCTTCCAACCGTGAAAAGGATTGGGACCACCTGCAGGCCCATGCCCGGCAGGTGGGCGATGTGGAATTAGTTGACCGAACCTTTGAAACGGCCATGCTGAGCCTGCAGGGGCCGCTCTCAAAAGACATCCTTACCATGCTCATCGAGGCAGGATCCCTACCCGATCCGCTGAGAAACAAACTGAGCACGGTTGTCGTGTCCGGAGCCGAAATTCTCCTGGCCCGCACGGGTTACACCGGGGAGCCTATCTGTTTTGAACTTTTCATGGAAAATGCAGATGCATTAAAAGTATGGGATCTTTTAATCGCAAAAGGCGCTTTTCCCGTGGGGTTGGGTGCCCGGGACACCTTGAGGCTTGAGGCTGCCCTGCCCCTTTACGGACACGAACTGGGTGGAGACCCGGAAAAATCAGAAATACCGATCTTTGCCTCGCCCCTATCCAGGTTTGCGGTCAGCCTCTCCCCCCTCAAAGGCGGATTTGTGGGCCGGCCCGCTCTTGAAAAACAGTTCGCTGCCTTGAAAAAAATATTTAACCACGATTTTTCCTCTATGGAGGATCTGCCCCGGCGGATCATGCCTGTGGCTCTCATGGCCAAGGGTGTTGCCCGCGCCGGTTACAAAATATTCCACGGAGACGATCATGCGGGATTCATCACCAGTGGCACCATGGTGCCCTACTGGCATACGAAGGGTGAAGGGCTTGCGTCTGCACTCACGGATGACCACAGTCTCAGGGGGATTTGCCTGGCGTTTTTGAACAGCGATATCTATGAAGGCGATACCCTTGAAATTGAAATGAGGGGCCGGCGCATCCCTGCTGTAGTTGTACCCTACCACATGCGGAGCGAAGCACCGCCCTATGCCCGGGCCATCCCCTGGAACCAGCTCCATGCTGAAAAAAAGGCTGCATCTAGAGCGGAACGCGTAACCAAAGTCCGCTCCATTCTGGACCAGGCGATCGAAAATACGCACTGGCGGCAAAACGAGTGCATCAACCTCATCCCTTCGGAACAGACCCAGTCCACCATTACCCGGCTGCTCTCCGTTATGGACCCCTGCGGCAGATATGCGGAACACAAACAGGTTATGGCTTTCAGCGAAGCCGAGGTTTTCTATTACCAGGCAACGGACTTCATCGAAAACGTGGAAAAGCTTCTGGAAGAAGAACTTCGCGATTACCTGGGATGCCCGGAGGTCGAAACAAGGCTGATTTCCGGCCAGATGGCCAACACCACGGTATACAGCGCCCTGGTAGACTACATCAATCGAGTTGACAGAAAGAGTGAACAGCGGCGCATCCGCAAGGTCATGAACAACCACATCATCCGGGGTGGTCATCTCAGTGCCCAACCCATGGGAGCCCTGCGCGATTTCGTGGCCCGGGACCCGAAAACCGAAAGTCCTGCTGTGGTCAATTTCCCAGTTTTACCTGAAGACCCATTTAAAATAGATGTGGCCGCCTGCCAGCAACTGTTGGAGGAACATCGGCCCGAGTTAATTATTTTCGGCAAGAGCATGACCCTTTACCATGAGCCCATCGCGGACATTCGGGCCATGGTAGATGAATTGAATCTGGACTGCACCATCCTGTACGACATGGCCCACGTGCTGGGACTCATCGGTCCCCACTTTCAGCGGCCCTTTGAAGAAGGCGCCGACCTGGTGACCGGCTCGACCCATAAAACCTTTTACGGCACCCAGAGGGGTATCATCGGTGCCCGTTTCAAAGAGCATGAGCCTGAATATGAACTCTGGCATGCCATTCAGCGCCGGGCCTTTCCCGGCAGCGTCAGCAACCACCACCTGGGCACCCTTTTAGGGTTACTGATGGCCACCTACGAGCTGAACCATTTTAAAAACGAATACCAGGAAAACATCATCCGCAACGCTAAAACATTTGCTGCGG
>JAHEGF010000014.1 GCA_024645155.1 Phyllobacteriaceae bacterium
CCACGCCATGGGCGCACCGATGTCAGCTCGTCAAGTGACACAGGAAGCAATCGTGCAATCGGCCATTATTTCAGCAGATCTTGCCGAGCAGACGGGACTTGCGCGCGACCAGATCATCCTATCCGCAAAGGTCAGCCGGGTACAGGACCTGATCGCCGTCTACACGGAGCTTGCCCGGCGTTCCGATCACGCCTTGCATCTTGGCCTGACCGAGGCGGGCATGGGGTCGAAGGGCGTTGTTGCATCTTCGGCTGCGATCGGCATTTTGCTGCAGCAGGGGATTGGTGACACGATCCGCATTTCCCTCACTCCGGAACCTGGCGGGGATCGTACCCAGGAGGTTCGCGTCGCGCAGGAACTGTTACAGGCAATGGGGTTCCGGCAATTCGTGCCTGTTGTGGCGGCGTGCCCGGGATGCGGCCGTACCACATCGACGGTGTTTCAGGAACTGGCCCAGACGATCGAAGCGGATTTGCGGCGCAACATGCCGGTATGGCGTGAGAAATACCCAGGCGTTGAAACGCTTCAGGTCGCCGTGATGGGTTGCATCGTCAACGGTCCCGGTGAATCCAAACATGCCGATATAGGCATTTCGCTGCCGGGAACCGGCGAAACACCGGCGGCGCCGGTATTTATAGACGGGAAAAAGGTCGCGACACTACGCGGTGCCGATATCGCAATCGAGTTTCATTCGATGGTATCGGACTATATCGAAAAGAGATTTGGCTGACAGGATTGAGCGCAGAAAAAAGGAGTCAGTTACCTGACTGAAATTGCTCCGCGTTACATTTCCCGATCTGCGATGAATCGTGCTGTCTGACGCAGTATCGCGGCCTTGTCGCCAAACGGTTCGAGAAGTTCACTTGCCTGTGCAACCAGGCCAGCCAGTTGCCTGTGCGCCCAATCGGCGCCATGAAGCCGGACAAGCGTGGCCTTGCCGGCCGGCAGGTCCTTGCCGGTCGCCTTGCCAAGCAGGGCCGGATCAGCAGTCAGGTCGAGCAGGTCGTCAGCCAGTTGAAAGGCGAGACCGATGGCCGCCCCGAATTCGGCCAATCGCGAACGCTCGTCAGCGGTGGCGCCGGCAACTATCGCTCCGGCTTCGCAAGCAAAGCGGATCAGCGCACCGGTTTTCATCGCTTGCAGGGTGACAATTCCAGATTCATCCGGCGGGGTTGTTTCCGCGGCTAGGTCGAGCGATTGGCCGCCGGCCATGCCACCAGGTCCGGCCGCACGTGCCAGAGCAGAAATGAGAGCGGTTTTTACTGCCTCGGCCAATACGGTTTGCGGTGACGCAATCATGTCGAATGCCAGTGTCAAAAGACCGTCGCCGGCGAGTATGGCGGTTGCCTCATCAAATGCCTTGTGCACAGTCGGTTTTCCGCGCCGCAGATCGTCATTGTCCATTGCCGGCAGGTCGTCGTGAATGAGCGAATAGCAATGGACGCATTCCAGTGCCGCGGCGATACGGATGACCGCCGGGCTTTCAGCATTAAACAACGTGGCGCTTTCGAGCAGCAGGAATGGCCGCAAACGTTTGCCGCCATCAAGCGCGCCATGGCGCATTGCCTGCATCAAATTTTGCGGCCTGGTAATTTCACCGTCGAGCGCATGGTCGCCCAGAACGTCTGCAAGGCAGAGTTCCACAGGGCGCGTGCGCTCCAGGAGGAGAGTTGAAAAGGATGTTTCTTCGTCGTTTGTCATTGGGTCCAGCGATGACCGCAAAGGCGCTCGGGGTCAAGTCCGATGCGGCAAGATTGGCGGGCGCGGATTGCCACCGATGCGTCCGGCCTTTATGCCGATGTCGAAACGGGATACTGACCTTGGCCAAACAGGCTCGAACAAAAAAGGCAAAACCTGCCGTGCGCCGCCGTACCGGGACCGGCAAGATCGCGTCCTGGCAGGCAAACTTGCGTCCGGCCATGCGCCGTTGGGTAAAATATGGCGGTTATTTGCTTGCTGTCATGTTTGTGGTGCCGCTGATGATGACAGTAATTTACCGGTTGCCACCGGTTCACCCGGTATCAACCCTGATGCTCAAGGAAGCGGTCCTCCTGAAAGGGTATGACAGGCGCTGGGTTGCCATTGACGATATTTCCCCGGTGCTGGTGCATTCTGTGATGATGTCGGAGGATGGGCGGTTTTGTGAACATAACGGCATCGACTGGGACGCCCTCAACCAGGTCATTGACGACGCGCTTGATGGCGAAAAGACGCGCGGAGCCTCGACAATTGTCATGCAGACCGCAAAGAACCTGTATCTGTGGTCGAGCCGGTCCTATGTTCGCAAGATCATCGAAATACCGCTGGCCTGGTACATGAACGTTGTGCTGCCAAAAAAACGCATAATGGAGATTTACCTGAATATTGCCGAATGGGGGCCGGGCATATACGGCATCGAGGCAGCGTCACGGTATCATTTCGGCCGATCATCGGGAAAGCTGTCGGCAAAACAGGCGGCCTTGCTGGCTGTAACGCTTCCGGCGCCGAAAACACGCAATCCGGCAAAGCCCGGGCGTGAAATGACCAGACTTGCCTCAATCGTGCAGAAACGTGCGCGCCAGGCGGGCGGTTACATCGGTTGTCTGCAGTAGAAATCGATTCTATCCGATTTTTTCCATTGGATGCTGGTAAAGTCTGCCGGAGCGGTGTATAGGACCGCCGAATTTCCCTTTTCCGGGCTAGAACTTCGCTCCTCTGGCGAGGAAGTGGCCCGACTTGTTATCATGGAGCTGGCAATGGCTGTACCGAAACGAAAAACATCGCCGTCGAAACGCGGCATGCGGCGCTCGACTGATGCGCTGAAGGCACCAACTTATGTGGAAGATCGTGATTCCGGTGAGTTGCGCCGTCCGCACCACATTGATCTGAAGACCGGCATGTATCGGGGCCGCCAGGTTCTCGAACCAAAAGAGAAATAGTCCAGTTCCTTCTGGCAGATTGAGGAGCCGGCCATTGGCCGGCTTTTTTACGCGGCAACACGAAAGCTCTTGACGCAGGCGACAGTCCGGCGGATTTTCCAAACCTCAACAAAGAGCCGCGATGGGAATTTCGATGTTTTCCAACATTCCGCTGATGATCGTTCCGTTCCTACTCTACAATCTGGTCTTGATGGGCCTCATTGGAACTGCAGGTGCCGATCCCTGGAGCTACGAAGTGTTTTCCGTCTCGATGATGTCGGGCGGACAATGGACGACAACACTTGGCGACATGCTGATCGCATTTGCGCTTTTGATCCTTTTTATCGAAATCATGAAGTCGACGCGCACATCCAATGCGTCCGTTGTCGATCACCTGTTGTCGACCTTCGTTTTCGTGGCGTTTCTGGTTGAGTTTCTGCTCGTGCGCGGTGCGGCACATTCAGTATTCTTCATTTTGATGATCATTACCCTGGTGGACGTTATTGCCGGGTTTTCTGTCTCGATCCGTGCCGCAGGGCGCGATGTGAATTTCCGTTAGGCAATGCGCAATTTTCAACTGCCCGGCCGGTCGCCCGTCTATGCAGAAAACGGGATGGCTGCGACGTCGCATCCGCTAGCGACAGCGACTGCACTGAAAACCCTTCAAGACGGGGGCAATGCCGTTGATGCGGCAATTGCGGCTTCGGCAACGCTGGCGGTCGTCGAACCGCACATGAGCGGAATTGGCGGTGACTGCTTTGCCATTGTTTCGCTACCTGACGGATCGGTTTTCGGGCTGAACGGCTCCGGGCGCTCTGCAAGAAACGCAGATGCGGCATGGTACCGCGACAACGGCTTTGATACCATTCCGGCCCGTGGTGCCCATCCGGTGACCGTACCTGGCGCCATTGCTGCCTGGGAGGCCCTGGTCGAGCGGTTCGGCACGCGCAGTTTTGAAGCGTTATTTTCCGATGCGATCACCTATGCCGAAAAGGGCTATCCGGTGCATGACCGCGTGGCGCGAGATTGGGCTTTGCTTGTGTCTGATATAAAAAAGGTTTGCGGCAATAGGTCATCACTACTACCAGATGGAGGGGCGCCTGGTGCCGGCAGCCGTCACGCGTGGCCAGGATTAGGCAAAACGCTTCGGCTGATTGCAGATCACGGAGCCAGGGCATTTTATGAGGGTCCTGTGGCTGCCAGAATCGCAGATGTCATCCGGGAAGCAGGCGGGTTTCTCGACGAAGGCGACTTGGCCGGAATTTCGGTTGACTGGGTTGATCCGATATCAGCCCGCTACAATGGCCATGACGTACTGGAGATACCACCGAACGGCCAAGGCATTACCGCGCTGATCCTGTTAAACCTGCTTGACGCGCTGGACATGCGGCAATGCGATCAAGACTCGGTTGAACGCTATCACCTGGAGATCGAGGCCGGCCGTCGGGCCTACTCGGTGCGCGATCATCTTGTTTCAGATCCTGCAACGATGACTGTGCCGCCTGCCCACTTGTTGTCCGCGGATTATACGGCGCATCTCGTGGCACAAGTAGACCGGGAACGGCGCACAGACACGATCCATCTGCCGCCACACCCCGGGTCTGACACCGTTTACCTGACCGTCGTTGATCGTGATCGCATGGCCGTTTCGTTCATCAATTCACTCTATAGCGGCTTTGGATCGATGCTGGTGGTCGAAGACTACGGGATCGTACTGCAGAACCGCGGGTCCTGTTTCAATGTCGTTGGCAATCACCCGAACGAAATAGGTCCATCGAAACGGCCGATGCACACGATTATCCCGGCAATGGTGTTCAAGAATGGTCGTCCGGTGATATCGTTCGGCGTCATGGGGGGCGCTTACCAGCCGATGGGCCATGCCCATGTGCTTGCCAACTTGATCGACTATCAAATGGACCCGCAGGCAGCGCTCGACCATGCGCGGCTGTTCTGGAACGCTGACGGAGTATTGGAGGTGGAAGCTGGAATTAGCGGCAAGATCCGGTCCGGATTGGAGTCAAGGGGGCACAGTCTGCGCGATGCAGTATCACCATGGGGTGGTGGTCAGATTATTGAATTGAACCGGCCTGACGGCTTCCTTTGTGGCGGCTCGGACCATCGCAAGGACGGACTGGTACTAGGGTGGTAACCGTCTAACCGTTGTCGATTTCGTCAATCTTGCGTTGCATGGCTGAAATCTGGTTCCGCAGTTCGGACAATTCATCCGATTTTTCGGGCGGAGAGGCGATTTTTTCCTCCTCCTGTTCGTCATTGGTTGCCGGAACACCAAACGGCGTGAACATACGCATGGCGTTTTGAAACATCTGCAGGTTGCGGCGGGTCTGTTCCTCCAGCGCCTTCATGGGGTCTTTCATGGACATCATGTCGATTGGCCCGTTGCCGAGCGCAGCCGTAATCTGCTCGCGCAAACGCTCCTGCTCCTTGGAAAATGCAATCATCGACTGTTCCAGGAAACTTGGAACCACCATCTGCATCTGGTCGCCGTAATACGAGATCAACTGGCGTAAAAAGGGGATAGGCAGCATCGACTGCCCTTCCTTGTTCTCCAACTCAAATATGATCTGGGTGAGCACGGAATGGGTAATGTCCTCGCCGGTCTTGGCGTCCTGAACGGTAAATTCCTCGCCACCCTTGACCATTTGCGCGAGATCTTCGAGCGTGACGTAAGTGCTTGTTCCAGTGTTATAAAGCCGGCGATTGGCATATTTCTTGATGACGACCGATTCATTTTTCACCGGCATTTCGTACACCCTTTTTATCTCGTAACGAATTGCTTACGCCCACGAACGCTTCACAACACTACGCGAAAGGGGCGGGAAATTCCAAGAAAATTGTGCGCTGCATTATATTCCGGGTATCGCGACCACAGCCAAGACGGCTAATACCGGTACCATTGACCTTAGTCTGGTTTGACATCTGGCGCCCAAAAGGCAAAGAAAAAGCAACCTTCCTTCCCATATGAGATGAAAGTGGAGAATATCATGTCGGCTAGTAATTCAATTGTTGTCGCCAGTGCGGCACGTACCCCGGTTGGTTCATTCAACGGTTCGTTTGCGAACACACCTGCCCATGAACTGGGCGCGGCTGCCATCACGGGAGCCCTTGAACGCGCCGGTGTTGATGCCAAGGAAGTCGACGAGGTCATCCTCGGGCAGATTTTGTCGGCGGGCGAAGGCCAGAACCCCGCTCGTCAGGCATCGATGAAAGCAGGCTGCCCTCAGGAAACAACGGCATGGGGCCTCAATCAGCTTTGTGGGTCGGGCTTACGCACAATCGCGATCGGGATGCAGCAGATCGCCACCGGTGACGCCAATATCATCGTTGCCGGCGGCCAGGAGTCCATGTCTATGGCGCCGCATTGCGCCCACCTGCGCGCTGGCGTGAAAATGGGTGACTTTAAGATGATCGATACGATGATCAAGGATGGCTTGACCGATGCGTTCTACGGCTATCACATGGGTAATACGGCCGAGAATGTTGCACGAAAATGGCAATTGACACGTGACGAGCAGGACGCATTTGCCGTTGCCTCGCAAAACAAGGCTGAAGCAGCGCAAAAGGCGGGAAAATTCAAGGACGAGATTGTTCCGGTTACCCTGAAGACCCGCAAGGGTGATGTTGTTGTTGATGCCGACGAGTATATCAAGCACGGTGTGACGCTTGAAGGCGTGGGCAAATTGCGCGCTGCCTTCGACAAGGAGGGTACCGTTACCGCAGCCAATGCTTCGGGCATTAATGACGGCGCAGCTGCTGCCGTGCTGATGACGGAAGCCGAAGCCGCCAAACGCGGTATCACGCCGCTTGTTCGTATCGTGTCGTGGGCAACTGCCGGTGTTGATCCGCAGATCATGGGCACAGGACCAATTCCGGCGTCGCGCAAGGCACTGGAAAAAGCCGGATGGAGCATTGACGACCTCGACATCGTCGAGGCCAACGAGGCTTTTGCCGCACAGGCTTGTGCGGTCAACAAGGACATGGGCTGGAACCCGGATATCGTCAATATCAACGGCGGAGCGATTGCCATCGGTCATCCGGTCGGCGCTTCCGGTGCCCGTATTTTCAATACGCTGGTGTTTGAAATGCGCCGTGCCGGTTTGAAAAAAGGACTGGCAACGCTTTGCATAGGCGGTGGCATGGGTGTTGCCATGTGCGTCGAGGCAATGTGAGCATAAACCCTGGAGAACAATAAAAATCGGAGGATGATAATGGGTAAGGTAGCATTGGTAACAGGCGGTTCGCGGGGCATTGGCGCCGCGATTTCCAAGGCGTTGAAAGATGCCGGTTACACGGTCGCGGCGAACTATGCAGGCAACGATGAGGCGGCGAAAAAATTCAGCGATGAGACGGGCATCGCCACCTACAAATGGTCGGTTGCCGACTATGATGCCTGTGTTGCCGGAATTGCCAAGGTCGAGGCGGAACTCGGACCGGTCGATGTTCTGGTCAACAATGCCGGCATTACCCGTGACGGCATGTTCCACCGCATGACACCGGAGCAATGGAACGATGTCATCAACACCAATCTGACGGGCCTGTTCAACATGACCCATCCGGTATGGACCGGCATGCGCGACCGCAAGTTCGGGCGGGTCATCAATATTTCATCGGTCAACGGGCAGAAGGGGCAGGCCGGTCAGGCAAACTATTCGGCAGCCAAGGCCGGTGATATCGGGTTTACTCGTGCATTGGCGCAGGAAGGCGCACGGGCGGGTATCACGGTCAATGCGATCTGTCCCGGTTATATCGGCACAGACATGGTCAAGGCCATCGATGAAAAAGTTCTGACCGAGCGCATCATCCCTCAGATCCCGGTCGGCAGACTGGGCGAGCCTGAGGAAATCGCACGTTGTGTGGTTTTTCTTGCATCCGATGATGCGGGTTTCATCACCGGTTCCACGGTATCGGCCAATGGCGGGCAGTTTTTCAGCTGATCAGCTGACGGCAACAGAAACCTGGTTGACGGGCGTCCCTGCGGCGCCCGTTTTTTGATTTTGACAGGCCGGTGCGCGTGATGTGTTATTGTTTGCGCAAAAGGGAAGGAGTTTTACAATGCGCCTCCGCAGTTTGGCCCTTTCGACCGCCGGTATCATTATCGCCGGTATGAATATTGCATTTGCCGATCAGATCGATGGCGACTGGTGCTCGGCCGACGGACAGCACCTGCATATTGCCGGGCCGAATATCAAGCTTCCGTCCGGCGCCAGGATTACGGGTGACTACAATCGGCACGGTTTTCATTATGTCGGCCCTGCAGGTGATCCTGAAGAAGGCCAGGACATCCGCATGAGCCAGCAAAACGATGACCTCATGTACTTACAGCGGCGCAGTAACGGCACCGATGGACCGCCGGAATCCTGGCGGCGCTGCAATATCACAAGCTGACGTGAAGGCCAGCTTTCGGCGCCGTATCAGGTCTATAGGCGGTTCCCAATAACCAGGAAACAGGAGCGCCGCGCATTTGCCGGGATTCCTTGTACAGTCCTATCATCCGGTTTGTGACAACAGAAATTAACCATTTGCCGCCGCTTGACCGGTTTTCGCGGGTTCACTCGTCCATGTCTGGTGTAAAAAATTGCCATGACCACCAAATACGGGGGTGAACAAAACAGGAAACCAGCTTCAAGGCTGATTCGTCGCCAGTTTGTTCCGCCTTTGGACCGAAGGTTAATACAATCGGCTATTTTTTTGTTCCGGGGTTAAGGGAACCTTAAAAAAGATTAACAAAATCAGAATATTGTGCCATTCGCTCAGGATGTATTTCTCTACCGGGAAAACTCGTTAACCAATTCGGCATTGATTCACCACAACGCTCGATCACTCGATTCACCATATTGTGGCCCGGCCGGTGCCAAAATCCAGATATAGCCGTGAACAAACCGGGAATCATTACCTGTCAGCGATTCGTAGCCGATTCGTTCCGCTATGGTTCCAATCGTTAAATTCGCTGTTTTGTCTTGTTGATGGCGTTTTCGGTATTTATGTCTGTAGAAACAGCGACGCTTGGATATTCAGCGATCAATCTCAAGGCCCCCCGAAACTGTCATGAACATGCTGCCTGCCAACGACATCCCGCTCGTTTTGTCCGGACGTGGTGTTACCGCCATCCTCGGTCCGACAAATACCGGCAAGACACATCTTGCGATCGAACGCATGGTATCGCATTCCAGCGGTGTCATCGGATTGCCGTTGAGGTTGTTGGCGCGCGAGGTTTATTCGCGTGTCGTCGATAAAGTCGGTGCAGCCAACGTCGCGCTTGTTACCGGCGAAGAAAAAATCATGCCGCCTGGTGCACGCTATTCGGTATGCACTGTTGAAGCGATGCCGCGGCAAACCGACGTCGCCTTTGTTGCCATTGATGAGGTGCAGATTGCTGGCGATCTTGAACGCGGGCACATTTTTACCGACCGGCTTCTCCATCTGCGTGGCCGCGACGAGACGCTGCTGCTCGGGGCGGCGACAATGCGGCCGATCCTCGAAAAACTTCTCAAAGGCGTTTCCGTTGTAACCCGGCCCCGCATGTCCCATCTGGCCTATTCGGGTCCGCGCAAGATCACCCGCCTGCCGCGACGCTCGGCAATCGTCGCGTTTTCTGCAGACGAAGTCTATGCCATTGCAGAGCTGATCCGGCGTCAGCGCGGTGGCGCAGCCGTTGTTCTCGGGGCGCTCAGTCCGCGCACACGCAATGCGCAGGTCGAACTGTTCCAGTCCGGCGATGTAGAATACCTGATAGCCACCGATGCGATCGGAATGGGACTCAATCTTGATGTCGATCACGTTGCCTTTGCACAGAACCGCAAGTTCGACGGATTTCAGAACCGGCCACTGACCGCTGCCGAGTTGGCGCAGATTGCGGGGCGTGCCGGCCGCCATGTCCGCGACGGGACTTTCGGGGTCACCGGGCAAGTCAACGATTTTGATGCCGGTCTTGTCGCGCGCATCGAGGGGCATACCTTCGAGCCGGTTCCGGTGTTGCAGTGGCGCACATCCAGTTTTGATTTCTCAACGATTGACAGCCTGCGCCGTTCCCTGGAAACACCGGCACCTGTCGAGGGTCTGACCAAGGCACTGCCGGCAGTTGACGTGCAGGCACTCGACAATCTTGCAAACGATCCGGAAATCCGCAAAGCGGCATCCAGTTCCGCCAATGTCGCCAGGTTATGGGATGTTTGCGCACTTCCCGACTACAGGCGGATAGCGCCTGCGCAACATGCCGACATCATATCCTCGCTGTATCTTGATCTTGTCCGCAATGGCCAGGTTGACGAAGACTATATGGCCGAGCAGATCCGCCGTTCAGACAGGACGGACGGCGATATCGACACACTCTCCCACCGGATCGCGCAAATTCGCACCTGGACTTATGTGTCCCACCGGCCGGGTTGGCTTGCCGATCCGACACACTGGCAGGAAAAAACACGCGACATAGAAGATCAGCTGTCCGATGCGTTGCACGAACGGTTGACGAAACGATTTGTAGACCGCAGGACATCCGTGCTCATGAAGCGGTTGAGAGAAGACACGATGCCTGATGCTGAAATCAATATCTCTGGCGAAGTTCTGGTGGAAGGCCACCATATCGGCGATTTGCAGGGATTCCGGTTTTCAGCCGACAGCAATGCCGGTGGCGAGGATGCCAAGGCGGTTCGTGCTGCCGCGCAAAAGGTTCTTGCCAGCGAGTTTGAAGTGCGTGCCGAGCGCTTTTCTGCCGCCCCGAACAGCGATTTTGCGATCGGATCGGACTGCAGCCTGCGCTGGCTTGGTGCTCCGGTTGCAGCACTTTCTGCGGGCGACGATATTTTGCGGCCAAAGGTCATCTTGCTTGCAGATGAACAACTGACCGGTCCCGCACGCGACAAGGTGCAGGCGCGGGCCGATAGGTTCGTCAGCCATCATGTCGAAACCTTGCTGAAACCGCTGCTGGAACTGAAGGACGCCGAACACCTGACGGGTACGGCGCGCGGAGTGGCGTTCCGGCTTTACGAGAACAACGGCCTGCTGGACCGTCGGGATGTTGCCGAAGAAGTTCGTACCCTCGATCAGGAAACAAGGCGGGCTATGCGCCGGCTTGGGGTACGCTTTGGCGCTTACCACATTTATGTTCCGGCGCTGCTGAAACCGGCGCCAGCCGGGCTTCTGACACAATTGTGGGCGCTTGCCAATGACGGTGCCGACAAGCCCGGCTACGGTGATGTGGTTGCCGCGATGGCTGCAGGCCGCACTTCAATGGTCACCGATCCTGCCTTTGATATGGCCTTTTACAGGCTGGCGGGATTCCGCCATTTGGGCAGGCGCGCGGTTCGTGTTGACATCCTTGAGCGCCTTGCAGACCTCATCCGGCCTGCTCTCGGCTGGAAGCCCGGTGAAGCGAAACGTCCGGAGGGGGCCTTTGACGGCCGCCAGTTCGTTGTCACGCCGTCAATGCTGTCGATCCTGGGGGCGACGGCGGAGGATATGGAAGAAGTCCTGAAAGCACTGGGCTATCGCGCCGAAACGCGCCGTGCAGATGAGGTCGAAGCGAAACTTGCAGAGTTTGACCGCGTGCAGGCGGAAATCGATGCTGCCAAAACTGAAACGCACAAGGCGGACTCCAGTGCCGATAAGGTGGATGCCGAAGAAAGTGCGACACCAGCGGCAATGGACGCCAGTGAAAAAAAACCCGCTAATGACGGAAATACTGCCACCGCCGAACCATCGGCCGAGCCAGAAGAAGCCGCAGCGGACAAGGCCCGGGTCGACGCCTCCAAGGCATATGCGCCACCGCCACAAGAAGTCCAAAAAGAACCTGGCGCTGATTTGCCTGCCGCGTCGGACATGCCGGGCAGTTCCGAACCGGAAGAGCCAAAAACCATCCTTGTTTGGCGTCCGGCCGGGCGCCATGGAGGAAACCAGCAAAATCGTCGGGGAAATGTAAAGGCCAACGACGGCCGGCGTGGCAGCGGTAGCCGCGAGGCAGCTTCTGAGGGCAAACCGGGCAAAGGCCGTTTTGACAAGGCGAACCGGGGCCGCAAACCGTCAGACCAAAGACAACGCCACAAGCCTGCGGAAAAAGCACCAGATCCGGATTCTCCGTTTGCCAAACTTGCGGCACTGAAAGACAAGCTCGGCAAATGACGCCGCCAGCTGAGGTCCGGCAACGGATCGACAAGTGGCTGTTTTTTTCTCGAATCGTGAAATCACGTACCCTTGCAGGCAAGCTCGTTTCGGCCGGGCGGGTGCGAGTCAATTCCGACAAGATCGACTTGCCCTCCCGGATGATCGTGCCGGGCGACGTCCTGACGGTTACGCTGGAGCGGCGTATCAGGATACTGCGCGTTCTTGATCCGGGTAAGCGCCGCGGCCCGGCAGCCGAAGCGCAGACACTCTACGAGGATCTGACACCGCCTGAACCGCCGCGCGCGGAACGTCTATCAAAAGTGGCAGCCCGTGAACCCGGCGCCGGCCGGCCGACCAAGAAGGAACGGCGGGAGACCGATCGCTGGCGCGAAAGCTAGGCGATCGCGGCCTCGGCGCTAACCGCAAGATTTCCATTCGGTGTTGCGGCCCAAAGGTGCAATTTTCCGGCATTACCGCGAGCGGCATTGATTGAAAACGGACTGTTGACGAATAGCGGTGAGACAGCACGGAAGGAAAAGCTGCGTATCGGTTCAGTCCCGGCGATCCGTGTGGCTAGCCCAACCAGCAGGGTTGCGGTCAGCGGGCCATGAAACACCAGGTCGGGGTACCCTTCGACATTCCGTGCGTAATCGCGATCATAATGAATCCGATGGCCGTTAAACATCAGTGCCGAATAACGAAAAAGCAAAACCGCATCGGGTGTGATTGTATCCGTGAAATCTGCCTCTTCTGGAGCCGGTTGCGGTGTTGGAGCGGCTTCGCCGGGCACCGGATCCTCGCGATAGACAATATCGTGATCCTCGCTGAAACAGCGACCGTCATCGTCATGGTATTCGTGGCAGACCTTGACGAAGCAAAGCCTTCCGGAACGGCCTGTTTTCGGTTTGATACCACGGATTGCCGTTTTTTTTCTCGCGGTGGAACCGATTGTCAACGGACGGTTGAATTCGAAGCGTCCACCGGCCCACATGCGCCTTGGCAGATCGATGGGCGGCAAAAAGCCGCCTTTTTCTGGATGGCCATCGCGCCCGAGCCTGGCCCGGTTTTCCGCAGTGCGGAAATAGAGCCAGTGCCACAGGTGCGGCAGCAGATCGCCATCGCCCAGCGGCGGATCGGTGAGGCCAAGTGTTGCCTGCATGAACCGGGCCTGTTCGGCATGAATGACATCGTTGCTGTTTTCGGTGCGCCCAATCCAGCCGGAATAGTCGTCTTCAGCCATTTTTAGAAACTCCGTGGCAGGCCCAGCACATGCTCGCCGATGTGAGCGAGAATGAAGTTGGTGGAAATAGGCGCTGTCCGGTACAGGCGGGTTTCACGCCATTTGCGTTCGACATGATATTCGCGCGCAAATGCGTAACCACCAAGGACTTCCATTGCCAGGTCTCCGGCCTTGAAAGACGCCTCTGACGCGGCAAGTTTTGCGATATTGGCCTGTTCACCGCAGGGCTCACCGCGATCAAAGCGTGTCGCTGCTTCGCGTACCATCAGGTGTGCCAGTTCGGTTTCGGCATAGCTACGCGCAAGCGGCAACTGTATTGCTTGGTTCTGGCCAATCGGGCGGTCAAAGATCCGCCTTTCCCGGGCATAGGCTCTGGCCTTGTCTATGAAATAGCGGGCATCGCCGACGCATTCGGCGGCAATCAGGATCCGCTCGGCATTCATGCCGTCCATGATGACACGAAACCCCTTGCCCTCGGTTCCAATGAGGTTTTTCACCGGCACCTGCAGATCATCAAAGAACAACTCGCAGGCATGATGGTTTATCATCGCTTCGATCGGTTTGACCGTCAGTCCGCTGCCAATAGCCTCGCGCAGATCCACCAGGAGAACGGAAAGGCCGTCGGTTTTCTTTTCAACCTTGTCCCGTGGTGCGGTGCGAACCAACAGAACCATCAGATCCGAGTATTCGACCCTGCTGATCCAGACTTTCTTGCCGGTTACCATGTAGCGATCGCCGTCTCGCCTGGCAAAGGTGGAAATCCGGGTCGTGTCGGTACCGGCATCGGGCTCCGTGACACCAAAGCTTTGAAGGCGAAGTGCGCCGGATGCGATCTGTGGCAGCCAGAACTCCTTTTGCTGCGTCGAGCCGTGCCTCAAAAGCGAAGCCATGACATACATCTGAGCATGACAAGCGCCAGCGTGGGCACCGGACCGGCTGACCTCTTCCATGATCACGGCTGCTTCACTGACGCCAAGGCCGGCGCCGCCATATTCCTCGGGTATCAGTGCGGCAAGATATCCGGCCTCGGTAAGTGCCTGGACGAATTCGACCGGATAGCCCCGGACACCGTCAAGCCTTCGCCAATAGTCTTCATCAAAACGGGCACAGACCGATCTGACACCTTCGGCAATTGCCGGATCGACCATATTAACCTGCCTTCCAAGAGTTTGATGTCATCGCCGAGACCATAACTTTCAATTCGTGTGGGCAAAAGCGGAAATGACCTGCCGGCATGTTTCCGATGCCTTGGGGGAACAATTTTCGCCTTGTGCCGACGAAATGCGGATTTGATGCTCTTGCAACAGCACGGTAAAGCCGTTACCCAACCTGCCAAACGATACCTGCTACATCTTCCCAATGGACATTACCCATGACTTATATCGTTGATGATAAGTGCATCAAATGCAAATACATGGATTGTATCGAAGTTTGCCCTGTCGATTGCTTTTACGAAGGCGAGAACATGCTCGTCATTCATCCGGACGAATGTATCGATTGCGGCGTATGTGAACCGGAATGCCCGGCCGAGGCGATCAAGCCCGATACCGAGCCGGGACTTGAAAAATGGCTCGAACTGAATGCCGAATATGCCGAGAAATGGCCGAATATAACGGCCAAGAAGGAGCCACCTGCCGACGGCAAGAAATACGAGGGAATGGCCGGCAAATTCGAAAAATTCTTTTCGCCCAACCCGGGTGAGGGCGATTGAAAACGCCGATTTAGGCTCTTGGCAAAAGGCCCGAGACCGGGACCGTGGTACCTACCGTTCGCAGCTGCAGCAAAATGTTGATTTTGGTGCATTTTTGTGGTATGAATATTTCTGAACGTCGGGTCTGAAGGTCCTTGGCGGAGAGCCAGGGCAGCTATCATCGAAAGGTCTCATTGTAAACGGGCTGGGGGTATTGCCCAGGCTTGGCTGAAACACGCTAGTGCCTCGGATCACCGACCAACGTTTATGTTCGTGACCAAGATAACCTGGCAATAATTGAATTTCCTTCGGGTTTTCCGGAGGTGTAACAAGGAGTTTACGACATATGGCAGGCCAGCAGAAAAAGCCTATGCAGCGTCTAGGGTTCAAAACCGGCGAGTATATCGTTTATCCGGCGCATGGTGTTGGTCAGATCACGGCGATCGAAGAGCAGGAAGTAGCCGGCCACAAGCTGGAACTGTTTGTTGTCGATTTCGAGAAAGACAAGATGCGCCTGAAGGTGCCGGTAGCAAAAGCGGCATCGATCGGCATGCGCAAACTGGCGGAAACCGATTACGTCAACAAATCTTTGCGGATTCTTCAGGGTCGTGCCCGCGTCAAGCGTACCATGTGGTCTCGCCGTGCCCAGGAATACGATGCCAAGATCAATTCCGGCGACCTGATTGCGATTTCGGAAGTTGTGCGTGATCTTTATCGCACCGAAAACCAGCCGGAGCAGTCCTACTCCGAACGCCAGCTCTATGAAGCCGCTCTGGACCGCATGGCGCGCGAGGTTTCGGCTGTAAACAAGCTGTCCGAGACCGAGGCCGTACAGATTATCGAGACCAATCTTAATAAAGGTCCTCGCCGCGGTCCGAAGGCCGATAATGAGGAAGATGAAAAGGACGCTGCTGCATAAGCCGGTATCGCGACAATTTACTTTGATATGAAAACCCGGCTTTGAGCCGGGTTTTTTGTTGGTAAGATACCTGCATCTGTTGTCCGGAAGCACCCGGGCATTTGTGCCAGGCAAAGGAACACGCCATGAAATACACAAATACCGTACTGACCGTCATTGCTATGGCGCTTTGCGCGCTGGTCTACCAGAACGCGACGTTGAACGCTTTTGCAAAAGAGGAAGCTTGTGGAGCGCGCTTCAATCCGTGTCATGTCAGAGCCTTCAGTGCATCGGGTCTGGAAGTGCGTGTGACTAACTGGCCGTAACCTTTTTCACGCTGAAACAACCGCAACGGCGGAAATGAGTGTTGCGAACCATCAGTGCCATATCTTGCGGCTGCGGTTGACGTAGTCCCTTCATCCTGAGTATCAAGAACTCGGCTATCTTGACAGCAAGACAAAGGGAAACATCATGGACAGAGCCGGTATGGCAAAAAACCGGTGGGCGCAGGAAATGCCGGAGTTGAAGTTCAGACCCATGGGCATAATTGGCCGATTGCTTGAGGCCGGCCAGTTGATCATGAAAGAACATCTGGTCCCGGTCATTGCGCAGCACGGCCTGAAACCCGGAGAATTCGACGTCCTAGCGGCGTTGCGGCAGTCAGGCGACCCCTATGCGCTGATGCCGACAGAGCTTTACAAACTGACCATGATCAGTTCCGGCGGAATGACGGCGAGACTGGACCGGCTGGAAAAGGCCGGGATCATTGAACGAAAGCCCCATCCAAGCGATCGCAGGGCATTGATGGTGGCTCTGACCGAAAACGGCAAGGCACTGATCGATGCCGTGATACCTCACTATGTCGAGGCACAGGCCGCAGCACTGGCTGGTCTTTCAAAGACTGAGCAAAAGGAATTGGGAAGGAACCTGCGCCGCCTGATCAAATCGCTTGGCGCCAAGGACCAGATCGCGACCTGACATCAGGCGAACAAGTAGGGGCAGATGCATTTAATAATGCTAGCCGGTGACGATCTTGACCTTCTGGCCTGCCGAAATCGAGCCGCCGGGCCCCAGTCCGTTCAAAATGCGAAACAGTTCCAGAGGCCGATCAGTGCCGCGCATCTTCCCGGCCAAGGTGGCAGGAGTGTCGCCCGGACTGGCGGTCACTATTTTCAACCGCAGTGGACGCAATCCGGCGCGCTCACTGTCACCCAGCAATCGAAAACTGGATGATACCTCACGAGCCACAGCATCGCCCGACGGTTCACCAATGGGCGCGGCGGTCAATAAGCGATAGACCTGTTTTTGGTTGCGGATGACCGTAATGTTGAACTGCCAGTTTTCGGCTTGTGCGCGGGCCTGTGCTGCGGTTAGACCGGCCACGGTTGTTGGTGCGACGCTAGCGGGATCTAGGCCGGCCACCCAACCGCTGGTCAGATAGGTGGTCAGCGGCTGTGTTTCGTCCAGTGCCACCGCGTCAAAGCGGACCGCAACCTGTTTTGGGCCGGTCGCCGTGACCTCCGAGGTCCCGTTGTCGATCACGAACCCTGCCGGTACCGTAAATCCAATGCCGAGTAGTGGATGAAGAAATGTTCGCCCGCGGACGAATCCCTCCTCGGGGCGGTCGCCAAATACCATGCCATCCAGACCTGCGAGAAAACCATCCCGATCGCTGTTGCCTGTGCCTTCGGCACCAAACGCGCGAGCATGCCCGGCTGCCAGTTCAACGCGCTTGGGTGTCGCAGGATGGGTGGCAAGGAAATCAAGATCTGTCTCTCCTGGATCGCTGACGCTGCGGAAATCTGCGAAGGCGCCCATCGATTTCAGGAAACGCGGCGCTGCAAATGTGTCGAACCCGGCATTGCCGATGGCCTTGATGCCAATTGCATCGGCCTGCAGTTCCTGATTGCGCGAGAACTGCGCCAGCCGGAGTTTGCCGCGAATGACTGCAGCGCGTGCGGTAGGATCGGTTTTCAACAGGTCGGCAACGACCTGCTGTGCCAGTGCTTCTTCCTCTTCGCGTTTTTGCCGCAAAATGCCGTGCTTGGCGTTTACGTGCGCCATTTCATGGGCAATTACGGCGGCTAGCTCGGAATCGTCATTTGCAAGCGCCAGCAAGCCGCGTGTGACATAGAGGTAGCCACCGGGCAGCGCAAAGGCGTTTATGTTCGGCGAATCCAGTATGGTTATTCGGTAGGTCTGCTCGGGATCATCGGATACAAGGACCAGCCTGCCCACAGTCTTTGCCACCATCCGTTCCAGCTTTGGGTCGGAATATTCGCCGCCGAAGGTCGCTAGAATGCGCGGGTGTTGCTGTTCGGCGAGATTGGCGAACTGGTCGCGCCCGACATTGTCTATTGTCACAGGCTTGCTTGACGGGCCAAGTGTGTCGTTGCTGCCGGTAATCGCTTGGCAGGCCGACAGAACCAGAACGGCAGCCAAAGACAACAGCGTGCCGGTTACGCCGGATACCGCCTGCGCAAGTCCACCGGCAATCGCATCAATTTTCAAGTAATTGGGCAGGATGAAGTTCCTTGTTTGCCTACTTGTAATAACAGCTTGAAAAGCTGCCAGATTAATGAGTCAGGTCCCATTGCCGCGAAAATATGTCGTTATCCGGGCCATTATACCCGGGAATACCAGTTTTATGAGCCATATCTGTTGCCCAAATAAGTCTGAATCTTTTCGCCGGTCTTGTCAGAGAACAATTCACCAGCAGGTCCGCTATGGGCGATGCGGCCATCAGAAACAAACACAAACCGGTCAGCCAGCATCTCAATGTCGCCCGGGTGATGGGTGACAAACAGGATGGTAATTTTGGTTTCGTCATGAAGTCTGGTCAAAAGGTCGAGCATCTGCTCGCGCAATCCGGGGCCGAGCGAGGCGAAAGGTTCATCCATCAACAGGTAGGGCCGGCGCCGGATCAGCGCTCGTGCAATGGCTACACGCTGGCGTTCGCCACCGGACAATTGAGCCGGTAAGCGGTCTTCCTTGCCGCCAAGCCCGGTTCGCTCCAGAACCTGATGTGCGGCAGCCAGCTGCTGCGGCGTCGGGTGCATATTGGGCGCCACGCCGAGAATAACATTTTGTACCGCTGTCAAATGTCCGAACAGGTTGTTTTCCTGAAAAATCATAGAAACCGGACGCGCATGGGGTGGCAGGGCTGTAATTTCCGTATCACCGGCAAAGATATGGCCACCCGCAGGATATTCAAAACCGGCAACAAGGTTGAGAAGGGTGGTCTTTCCCGATCCGCTTGGGCCGGTGATGGCGAGTTTTGTTCCGCCGGGCACTGCTAGATCAAAGCGCATCGGTTCGGATCCGTAGCTGAAGCGCACATCGCTTAAGACGAGATCGGGGACTTTTGGGTTTTCAAACTGTTTCATCGCGATTCCCGCTGGCCGATCCATCCTGACAAGGTCATCATGAGGAAGCAAACGGCACCGAGAACAAGCGCAAGACCGGCAGCATCTGCCGTGCGATAACTGCCCATCCGCGATAGGATCAGATAGGGCAGCGTTTGAACTGAATCGCTGCCGAAAAGAGCGATGACACCGAGATCCCCCAAAGACAGCGCCATTGCAAAAACAAATGCGGTTGCCAGGACTTGACGCATTACTGGCCAGTCGATCAGGCGAAAACGGTTCAAGCCGGTAATGGCCAATTGTGCACAAAGCCGGTCATGGCGGCTTGCGCTGGTATCATGGGCTGGGCGCAGCGCACGAATCGCAAATGGCATGGCCATGACGGCGTTGACGGCGATGACAAGGAGTGGCGCAAGCAGTGATATTCTGGCCGCTGTACCTGCAAGAATGAACCAGCCTGCACCAATCACGATCGGCGGAACGACAAGGACAAGGCTGGCTCCCGCATCAAAGATCCAGGCGGTCCGCGAAAGCGCCGGCCGGCCCGAACGGGAAGCCGACCAGCGGGCGGAAACAAATCCCATCGAAAGCGCGGTGCATAGCACCGCGGAGGCTGCAGCGAATGCCAGACTCGTCGCAGTTGCCCGCCAAACAGCAGGCTCGCCAAGCAATCGCGCAAAATCCGCATGAAAGCCGGATATCACGGTTGCCGCCATCGGTGCAGCAACGAATATTGTTGCGCTTCCCACAAGAAGCACGCCGAGCGTGGCATCGGCGTGACCTGGCCTATTGTAGCGGTGCCCCTGATCGATCGAATGGATGTGGTTGTGCGCGGGCGTGCCGATACGCGACAGCAGCATGACAGAAGCGGTTGTCAGTGCAATCTGGACACTCGTCAGGGCGATCGCCCGCGCCGGATCGAAGTCAAAGCGAAGCGACTGGTATATGGCGACTTCCAGCGTCGTGGCACGGGGTCCGCCTCCAAGTATCAGGACGATGGCAAAAGATGTAATACAGAGCATGAAAACCAGTCCGGCCACTCCGGGAAGTGCAGCGCGAAACGCGGGCCATTCGATCAAACGGAATACCGTCCAGCCGCTCATGCCGAGTTGTGCAGACAGGCGCCAATGGTCACCTGGTACAGTTGCGAGGGCATGGAGCAGCAGGCGCACCGCAAGCGGCATGTTGAAGAAAACATGGGCGATCAGGATGCCACGCATGCCGTAAATCCCGGACCATGACCGGGGATCATCAAAACCCGGCAAAGCGGTGATCAGCCCTGCACGCCCGTAAAGAGCCAGCACGCCGAGCGCAACAACAATTGCCGGAAGCGCCAGAGGAACGGCAAACAGTTGCAGCAGTGCGGAACGCCCTGGAAATGAAGGATATTGCGCAATTGCGCGGGCCACGAATATGGCTGGCGCAATCGCAAGCAGTGTCGAAAGGCCGGCCTGAAGAAGGGAAAACCGGGCGACACGGAACAGATAGAGATCGAATGCATCATACGCGCCTGACAGATCGCCAAGCGCACTTGCAGCCAGCCCTGCAAAGGCTCCTCCCACCAGCGCGGCAACCGCGGCTGTCGCGCACACGCCGGCAATTATCCGGCTGTCAAGGCGGCGCCGGGACAGGACTATTTGCTCATTACCTTTAACCATTCATCGACCCAGAATTCACGATTGAGCGCTACCTCCTCGGAATCAAACAGCAATGTCGAGGCCGGTTCGACGAGTTTATCGAAAGCCGAGTTGAGCGGCGTCGAGGTAGGTGCCGCGGGATACATCCAGTTTGTCTCTGGAATGATGTCCTGGAACTGCGCAGTCATCGTAAATTCCAAAAATTCGCTGGCAAGCGGGTTGCTTTCGCCTTTGACGGTTTTGGCAACCAGTTCGATCTGGATATAGTGCCCTTCGCGGAACGACGCGGCTTGGTAGCGATCGTTGTTTTCGGCAATCATGTGATAGGCCGGGGAAGTAGTATAGGAGAACACCATCTGCGCCTCGCCGGACGTAAATAATCCGTAGGCTTCGCTCCAGCCGGGAGTGACCGTCAAAACGCGTTTTGCAAGCTTTTCCCATGCAAATGTGGCGCCATCGCCATAGACATGCTTCATCCACAACAACAACCCGAGACCCGGTGTGGATGTACGCGGGTCCTGGATCACGATCTTGGTTGTGGCGTCACCATTGATCAGCTCTTCGAGGCTGCGCGGCGGGTTTTTCACTGTATCGGTGTCGTAAACGACGGCGAAATAACCGTAGTCATAAGGGACGAAAGTATCATCATGCCAGCCGCCCGGGATGGTCAGATTATCCAGCGACATACCATGCGGCACGAACAAACCGGTAATCTTTGCGTCAGCAATCAGGTTTGTGTCCAAGCCAAGGACAAGGTCGGCATCCGTGTCCTTTCCTTCAAGCTTGACCCGGTTCAAAAGAGCAACACCGTCAGCAACCGAAGCAAATTTCAGATCACAACGGCACTGTTCTTCGAAAGCCTTTTCGATCGCTGGTCCGGGTCCCCAATCGGCTGTGAAGCTTTCATAAGTGTAGACAGTCAAGGTTCCGTCAGCCAACGCCTCGCCAGATCCGGCGCAGGCAAAAGCAAGAACGGAAACGGCAAGGGGAAAAACTTTGCGCATCGGCGCCTCCTGTTCCTCATTTCGTTTCCGGAGGAACGGTGGCCGCTTGTGGCATTCCGTCTAATCCCTCCGCCGGTACTAACCGGATCAGGTTCATCGGGTTGACTGGAAAAACAGCCTCTCAGCCGGATATGAAAACATCCGGCACCCCGTTAGAGCGCGTCACACATAGGCGCCCGAGCAGTTTCAGGCAAGTAAAATCAACACTTGCGGGTTGCAGGGGCCGATCCGGATGTTAAGGGCATTGTCATGAGTCGTTTTGTCATCCTGCTCGGCGGAGACCTTGTGGTAACCCCGCGCCTTGAAAAACAGATTGCCGGTGCTCGGATCATTGCCGCTGATTCCGGTATCCGCCATGCAACAGCGCTCGGTGTGGTGCCGGAAGTGTGGGTGGGAGATTTCGATTCGACGTCACCGGAACTTGCCACCCGTTACGACGACGTAAAGCGTGTAACCTATCCGTCAGACAAGGACACGACTGACGGCGAAATTGCATTGGAAACAGCATTTGACCTTGGCGCGACCAGCCTTGTCGTTGCAGGTGCATTTGGTGGGACGCGAGCCGATCACGGGTTCCAGATATTGGCAGCGGCAATAGCCATGCGCCCGCGTGCCGAAGCGATCCTGCTGACAAGCGGCCTGGAAGAAGCAATACCGATTGTTCCAGGGAGGGCTCTTGACGCCGACCTGCCGCCGGGTACGTTGTTTTCCATACTGGCGTTCTCGGACCTGGCCGGATTAACCCTTGAAGGCGCAAAATGGAACCTGAAACGCTGCGACGTCCCGTTCGGCTCCTCGCTGGTGATATCCAATGAGGTGGCTGGCCGGTTATCGTTACAGGTGGAAAGGGGGCGCTGCCTTCTCTATGCCAAATTTGACATGGACAATTCCGTGTCATGAATTGAACCAACTGGTCAGGAACTTCCCATGAAAATGACTCTCGCTGTCACTCTTGTCGCCGGAACCGCCATTCTTGCCGGATGTAGCGCGACAGAACGCAGAACTGCCGAAGGCGCGGCGATCGGTGCCGCGGCCGGTGGCGTGATAGGTGCCGTTGCCACCGGAACGGCAGGTGGTGCTCTTACAGGCGCCGCAATCGGTGCCGGTACGGGGGCATTTATCGCCTATGCGACCCGCCCGGGGTATTGCATTTACAGGGACCGTTATGGCCGGCGCTACGAGGCACGCTGCCGCCGCCGCTATTGACCGGGGGCACTTGACGGCCACCTGAAGCCGGGTCAATTGGTTCCAACTTGACCCGCAGGATGGCACGCCATGGCTCCGCCGCTACTCTATCTGGACGGGGTGTCGCTGACATTCGGCGGCACACCGCTGCTTGAAAATGCCGCGCTTTCCGTTGGCGCTGGCGAACGGATAGCACTTGTCGGGCGCAACGGTTCCGGCAAGTCTACGCTTTTGAAAATTGCAGCCGGATTGATTGAACCGCAATCCGGTGAGGTTTTCCGTGCACCGGCAGCGACGATACGCTATCTGCAGCAATCCCCGGATTTTGAAGGTCACGAGACAGTTGCCGCCTATGTTGAATCGGCTCTTGATGCGACCGGCGATCCGCTTCGGGCTTTGTATCTGATCGGGCATCTAGGTTTGGAAGGCGATGCTGATCCGAAGACGTTGTCAGGTGGGGAGGGCCGCCGCGCTGCGCTTGCGCGCGTCCTGGCATCACAGCCGGACATCCTGCTTCTTGATGAGCCGACCAACCATCTCGACCTGACCACCATCGAGTGGCTTGAGGACGAGCTGAGCCGGACATCTGCGGCAATGGTCCTGATATCCCACGATCGGCGCTTTCTCCAGCGGACAACAAGGGCGACGGTGTGGCTTGATCGCGGGGCAACCAAACGGCTTGACAAGGGATTTACGCATTTTGAAGCCTGGCGTGACAATTTGCTGGAAGCCGAAGAACTCGAACTGCACAAGCTCGGCCGTGAAATCATTCGTGAAGAGCACTGGCTACGCTACGGCGTGACCGCCAGGCGCAAACGCAACATGCGGCGACTGAGAGAACTGGGCGACAAACGGACAGCATTGCGTGTGCACAGACGGGCGGAAGGCGTGGCGAAAATGATCGCAAGCGACGGCCGGTTGTCCGGGAAACTGGTTATCGAGGCCGATGGTATCGACAAGAATTACGATGAACGAACGATTGTTCGTGACTTTTCCATTCGCATCAATCGTGGAGACCGGGTCGGCATTGTCGGTGCAAACGGTGCCGGCAAAACAACGCTTGTGTCGATGCTGACCGGTCAATTGAAGCCGGACAGCGGTACCGTCCGCCACGGGGCCAATCTTGACGTTGCGGTGCTTGACCAGAAACGGGCAAAACTCGATCCCGAAGAAACACTGTCCGATTTTCTCACCGGCGGGCGCAGTGACCAGATTTCCGTCAATGGCGAACCGCGCCATGTGGTTTCCTATCTGAAGGATTTCCTGTTCAAGCCGGAGCAGGCCCGAACTCCGGTTGGCGCCTTGTCGGGCGGTGAAAAGGCACGGCTATTGCTGGCGCAGATCCTCGCTCGTCCAGCCAACCTTCTGGTGCTGGATGAACCGACCAACGATCTCGACATGGAAACGCTCGATCTGCTCGAAAGCCTTGTCGATGATTTTCCGGGAACCGTGATTCTTGTCAG
>JAHEGF010000420.1 GCA_024645155.1 Phyllobacteriaceae bacterium
TGCTACGTTTTTGATGCCGATAGTCACAGAGGTTGGCAACCCCTGGTGCTTTTGCCCGTAAAAGGAGGCAATCGGAATCCCCAGGAATTTCCCGAAAGCATCGTGCAGGGCAATGTCGAGGGCCGCTACCGTACCCGGGTACCCGGCAAACCGTTGCTGGGCTTCAAAGATGAGCTGCTGAAAGGTGCGGATGTCGCGCCCGCAGAGTTCCTGTACAAAGTCTGAGTTCAGGTTCTCCAGGGTTTTTGCCGTGGTTTCCCCAACCACGTCCTCGGCCGGGCTCCCGGCTCCATAGCCTACCACGCCGTTGGCCAGCTCGATTTCCAGGTAGGCGATATGCACGTCTGAAAAGGTGTTGTAAGCAATGGTATAGGGCTTTTTGAGGGCCAGTTTTTTTCCGTATGACCTGATGGCTGTAATTTTCATGTTTTCGGTTTGTTGCGTTCGCAGAGTTCTCTAAGTACCGGAATGAGTTTGTTTACGCCTTCTTCAAGGGGAAGCAGTACGGGCCGTTTGAGCCGGGCCTGGTAAGTTTCCTGAAGCTCGCGGGCTTCTTCGGGGGTACACCCTTCGGTGTGCATGGCGGTGGCGATTACCCGGGAGCCGAATTTTTCGATGAGTTCAATCTCGCTTTCCACAGTGGGGATTGGCCCCCAGGCCTCGATATGGTCAAAAAAGCGGCGTTTTGGCGCGAAAAGGAGCACCACGTGCTTCGCATTTCCCGAGATGAGGATTTCAGCCCCGCATGGCCCGCTGGGGTTGCGCAGGGATGACTGGCCTTCGATAAAGATGAGGTCGGGCGCCGCTTCCTTCCAGGCGCTCACTATGGCGTGTTCGAGTTCGCCCGACACAAAGTCATTCAGGGTGGAATCAAAGATAAAGCCGTATTTCCCGCCCTGCAGCCAGCCGGTTTGCCCGGTGTAAATCATGACGGCTTTGAGGCCCTGTTCGGTGGCGGCCTCACAGAGCATCCTGGCGGTGGTGCGTTTCCCAAGTGCACAATCCATGCCGATTACGGCGATAATGGGCACAGGCACCTCGAAAATTTCCCCGGTCCAGAAATGGAGCTGGTCGCGGGTCTTGGGCTTGCGTATATCGATTAGGGCTACCTGCTTCTCACGGGCGCGGGCCACCAGGTCGGGCTTGTCATTTAAAAAATCGTGCAACCCATTTACGATATTAAGCCCGGCTTCCACGGCCTGGTGTACCACCTTAAGCAGGTCTTTTGGCAATACCCCCCCGATGGTGGCAATGCCGATAATGAGGTAGCGGATGTCTTTCGCTTCCTGAAGGGCCTGCTCCAGATCGGCAAAAACCGGAATATTACGGGGGATGCCGTCGAGCAGTTCCCCCGCGTCCTGTCCGGCCGTTTCGGGGCCGTCGACAATGCCGGCAATCTGAAACCGGTCGGTTCCCCGTATCAGGCCATGGGCGGTTTTGGCGTCGTTGCGTTCCAAATAGCCCTGGGTGAGTACCAGGGCCCGGGTCGATTCGTTAGTGTGCATTATGCTGGGGAGTTCGTTTGATGAGGGTGCCCGGGCGGGCGTCCAGGGCTTTTTGATTTGCGTAAACCAGTTTCCCGGCTACCCATACCCTATTTATGCCATCGGCCAGGGCTTGCGGGTCTTCGATGCTCGACCTGTCCTGCACGGTTTCAGGGTCGAACAAGACCAGGTCGGCGTCGTAACCCGGTTTTATAAAGCCTTTGTTTGCAAGGCCCATGTTAACAGCCGTAAGGCCGGTCATCTTATGGACGGCTTCTTCCAGGGAAAGCAGCTGCGTTTCCCGAACGTACTTTGCCAGTACGCGCGGAAAGGCCCCATAGCCCCTGGGGTGGCCCCCGGCGTTGCCGTCTGAGCAAATGCCCGTATGTTCCCAGGCCATGAAGGTGGCAATGTCGGCCTCTGACATTGCCTTGGCCGCTATGGCTTCCACAGAACCTTCAAAATCGGGGTGGGCTTCTTGAAATTCGGAAGCCAGCCGTATGAGGGCGAGCAGGGTTTCGGCCGCGGATTCACGGCGCTCCCGGCTAATGGCCTCGATGGTCATGCCCTTGTAGTGGGGCACAGGGGCGAAGGCAACCAGGTACGACTCCCCGGGGTTAAAGGTTTCGCGCACCGCAAATTCGGCGCTCTCCAGGTTGTCGTAATCGCGCTTGGGAAACAGCACCCGCAGGGTGGAATTCCAGAAATCGTAAGGGTAGATGTCGGCGGTGATATCGATTCCCCGGGCGCGGGC
>JAHEGF010000178.1 GCA_024645155.1 Phyllobacteriaceae bacterium
TTCGCAGGACGGCTCCGAATATCGTGGTTCAGTCACGGTTGCCCGCACCGGTGAGACCTACAAGGTGGTCTGGAATATTGCCGGGACGAAATTTGATGGCGTCGGGATCGGCGCTGCGATCCGTGACGGCAGCTATGTCGCAGGCGCGAGCGATCAGAACCATACGTCACTGCTGGTTGGCTATACTTCCGGCGGTGACTATGGTCCGGCGTTTTATGTAAAACAGGATGATGGTTCATGGCGCGGTGTCTGGTCCTATAACGGTTCGGGCAGGGTTTCGACCGAAAACTGGTTTCCGAAATAAAAGGGCGACCCTGTCGAACCGCAAATGGTATCTCGATGAACAGCGACACTGCATGACCGATCAAGACATCACCACGCAAATCTATGTCGACGCGGACGCATGCCCGGTAAAAAACGAAATCGTTACAGTTGCCGAACGCTACGGCCTGAAAACGATCCTTGTTGCCAATTCAGGGCTGCGTCCATCGCGAAACCCGGATGTCCGGATTGTTATTGTCGGCTCGGGGTTCGACGAAGCTGACGACTGGATTGCCGACCGTGTAAGCGGCCGCGATATCTGCGTCACCAATGATGTGCCCCTTGCAAGCCGTTGCGTCGACAAGGGTGCGCTTGCGCTGTCGCCAACGGGAAGGGTATTTGATGCAGCTAATACCGGTGCCGCACTTGCCGCCCGGAATCTGAGCCAGCACATGCGCGAAGCAAACCAGGGCCAGACATACAATCCACCTTTTTCCGCCCGCGACCGGTCCGCATTCCTGCAGGCATTGGATCGCCTGATAAAGAGGCAAATGAATTCATGAAAATCCTATCAACGTCCAGGTCGCACGGCGGCATCCAGGGTGTTTACAGCCATACGTCCAGTACCTGCGCCTGCACCATGACTTTCGCCGTATTCGTGCCACCACAGGTGCAAATGCGCCCCTGCCCGGTTGTCTGGTATCTTTCGGGACTGACATGCACCCATGCCAATGTGATGGATAAAGGCGAATACCGCCGGACGGCTGCTGAACTGGGCCTGATCGTTGTCTGCCCCGACACCAGCCCGCGTGGCGATGATGTTCCGGACGACGGTGACAACTGGCAGTTCGGGTCCGGCGCCGGGTTTTATCTCGATGCGACACAGCAGCCGTGGAAAAAAAATTATCGCATGTATGGTTACATCACCGAGGAACTGCCGGCACTCGTCGCGCGGGAATTTTCCTGCGACATGAAGCGGCAGGGCATATTCGGCCACTCGATGGGAGGCCACGGCGCACTTACCATTGCATTGAAAAATCCCGGCACCTACCGCTCATGCTCGGCCATCGCACCGATCGTCAGCCCGTCAACTTCTGATTGGTCGATGAAAGCGTTTCGCCGCTACCTCGGCGACGACGAGACCGCATGGCGAAACAGCGACACCTGTGCGCTGATAGAGGATGGCTGCCGGTTTCCGGAGTTTCTTGTCGATCAGGGAACTGCGGACGGATTTCTTGACGAAGGGTTGAAACCCTGGCTTCTCGAAGACGCGTGCAAATCCGCTGGCATTCCATTGCAGTTGAGAATGCAGGACGGGTACGACCACTCCTACTTCTTCATTTCATCCTTCATGGATGATCATCTGCAATGGCATGGCGAACGCCTTGTTGACGCCTAGTCCAAATTGTTGCGGCTTATGATGCCTTGTCGAAAAGCGGCAGGAGTTCCGGATGAATGTTGGGTGAGTTTTCCCGGATAAAGCCCAGCAGCGCCTTCTCGTTGTCGCGAACCACACCGTCCCGGCCAATCCGCTCTGCCAGCCATTTCGCTTCGCTGCCATCGATGGCTTCGGCCTCCGAATCCGCTTTTTCCAGAGCTTCATTGCGCGCGCGGAATGCGTTTTCGATGCCACCGGGCGCCTGGTAGGCATCAAACACCGCCTTCAGCCCGCCTGACACCATTCGCGACAGAAAACCGGCGACATTTGCATCCTTTTCGGCGAAGAATTCCTCGCGATGCAGCGCTTCCTCGCGGCTCGGCGGCACATAGCCCGATGCACACATCAGGGCGTTTGCAATCGCTTTCACAAACAAGTCGGTCCATTCCGGTGCATTGGCCGATTCCGGCGTATTGTCATTGAGATCAAACAGGACTTCGGCTTCTTCACGCGAAATACCCGAATGCCCCTCTCCGCCACCGGCATAGAGAATTCGGCGCAGCAGATCGGTTTCTGCATTGCCGATGATACCGCGTGTCAACTGCGCGCCATTGGCCAGCGTTCCCTCTCCGTCAATCACCGCATGGGCAACCTGCCGCAACGCATAGGCAGAAAGGCTGGCCGGTGAAGATTTTGCCTGTTCCAGCACTTTGACCAGGATTTCCATCTCGCCCTCGGTTCCCACCATGCCGTCACTGGAGATCGTGCGCACGAGCCATTTCGCATTATCAGCGGATATATAGCCTTCAGGTTCTTCTTGGTGAACGATGAAATCGACAATTGCTTCGACAAAGAATTCCGTCCATTCAGGGCATTTATCGGTGCACGAATTGTCAACGGCAAACAGAGCCTCTGCTTCAGCCCGTGTAACGACGCCATCCCGGAAAACTTCGCCACGCAGCATCTGCACGTCCTCGGGCGTTACCTTGCTGCGCGAGGTCAGTCCGGCTACCGGTGCCTGTAAGATCAATTCACCCATTGTTCAAATCCCGTTGAAAAATCCCGTCAATTTGACCGGCTTTTTAGCAGAATTGCTTTGAAAAACGCCTAAGAAGCATGGTTAAGGGTGTGGTTATGGCCTTTCCATGGGCCGCCTCAATTGATGAAGACGCCGCAAACGGCTATCCTTCGGCTGCATTTTATCAAGTTGTTGGGGCAACCGGCGCGGCAAGACGCCGTATCAAGGGTACGCACGGCATAAGCCGCCAGGATGACGACCATGAAATTCCTGCCTGGATTTCTGCGAAAGGTCATACGGGTCGGAACACTGACCCTGCATGGACCGGATGGTTACCGCGAGACATTCGGTAACGCCGGTAGCGGTCCCGATGTCGCAGTCGAGATAACCGATCCGTCGCTGGATCTCCGGATCTTTCTCAATCCCGAACTGAAAGGCTCGGAAGCCTACATGGATGGCGGACTGATCGTTCGCAACGGCGAGATATTCGATCTGCTCCGCCTGATTTTCCTGAACAGGCGCGAATTCGACCGCACTCCCAGCCAGATATTCTGGACCGGGATTAACCGCGGGCTGCGGCGTTTCTGGCAATATAACCCGATTACCAGGGCGCGCCGCAATGCCGGCCACCACTACGATCTCGGCAATGATTTCTACCAGTTGTGGCTCGACGACGACATGCAGTACTCCTGCGCCTATTTCCCAAAAGGAAATGAAACGCTGGAAGCAGCCCAAAATGAGAAAAAGCGCCACATTGCGGCCAAGCTCGGTCTGAAATCCGGACAGAGGATTCTTGATATCGGTTGTGGTTGGGGCGGCATGGCGCTCTATCTGGCCAGTATCGCCGATGTCGAGGTTACCGGCATCACCCTTTCGACCGAACAGCTTGCCGCTGCCCGCGCCCGAGCAGCCGAAGCGGGTCTGGATAAACGGGTCAATTTCGAACTGCTTGACTACCGCGAGGTGAACAGCACCTTTGACCGCATCGTCTCGGTCGGAATGCTCGAGCATGTCGGTGTAAGCTTTCTTGAGCAGTACTTCATAACCGTGCGCGATTGTCTGGCGCCGGACGGCGTTGCCTTGATCCACACGATATCCGACATGTCGCCGCCCGGTGTCACCGGGCCATTCATCCGCAAATATATATTCCCCGGCGGTTACTCACCATGTGTATCGGAATCAACAAGGGCCATCGAACGGTCGGGGCTTTGGCTGCTCGACTGCGAGATTTGGCGCGTACATTACGCCGAGACCCTGAAACATTGGCGTGAGCGGTTTGCCGCAATCCGGCCGCAGGCTGTCACCATGTATGATGAAAGATTTGCCCGAATGTGGGAGTTCTACCTGGCGGCAAGCGAATGCGCTTTCCGGTTCGGGACGGCGACCGTAGTCCAGTTCCAGCTGGGCCGGCAGCGCGATTCGATGCCGTTGACCCGGGATTACATTGAAATCGAAAAAAAGCGGCTGAAGAAATCCGGCCACTAGCGCCGGTCAGGCCGGAAACCGTGTGTTCAAACAGCGTTTTGCAATGTTGTGTGTACGACGAAATCCTAAGTGACAACCTCCATAACCTCATGTATGCAGTCACGGTTCCGGGCGAAAGCCCGGTTGTGCGCGGGAGAGTGCCGGTTACCGGCCGCCGAAGGTGAAATCTGCCCGAAATCTCTCAGGCCAAAGTACCGCGCGCAGCTCATGGAACACTCTGGAAAGTCGGGGGCAACCCCGCGCCGAAGGTGTAAGTGCCACTGACAGGGTTCCGGTGGTGCGAGTCTCTCAGGCTTCCGACAGAGGGGCGCTTTGTGCCGCTTGGGCGGCAGGTCGCGCTTGTCTGGAGGTACCATGGACGACACCCTGAAAATTCTACCCTTGCAGAAGTTGCATATCGCAGCCGGCGCCAAGTTCGGCCCGTTTGCCGGTTGGTCAATGCCGCTGAGCTATGCCGCCGGTGTCATGGCCGAGCATTTGCACACCAGGCAAAAGGCCGGTCTGTTCGATATCACTCACATGCAACTGATAGAGGTTGCAGGACCGCAATCATCCGTATTCCTCAATCGCTGTTGTCCGATCGATGTCACCGATCTTGAGATAGGCGCTTCAAAATACACGCTTCTGCTAAACGATACTGCGGGCATCATTGACGACCTGATCATCACCAGGCGCGGAGACAATCAATATCTGGTTGTCGTCAATGCCGGGCGCGCAAATGTAGACATCGCTCATATGAAAGCCATTGCGGCAGATCATGATTGCACGTTTCGTCCGATCGAACGGGTATTTTTGGCACTTCAGGGGCCAATGGCAGCGGCGGTTCTGTCGGATATCGGAATTGATACCGGTTCAATGGTGTTCACCGACAGCATAACCACCGAAAACGGTGTCATCATCAACCGTTCGGGTTACACCGGAGAAGACGGGTTCGAGTTGGCACTGCCCCTGGATCAGGCAAAGAAATTCGCAGAAACACTGGTCGCCGACGAACGTGTCATGTGGATCGGGCTTGCAGCCCGTGACAGCCTGCGGCTGGAAGCCGGCCTGTGCCTTTACGGACAGGACCTGACAGAGGAAATTACACCGGTTTCCGCGCGCCTGATGTGGGCCATTCCAAAGGCTGTCCGCGACGGGAACTTTGTCGGCGCCAAAGCCTTGCGGACAGCGATCAACGAAGGTGCGGCCACGCTTCGCGTCGGTATCAAACCGGAAGGCAAACAGCCTGTTCGCGCGGGAACACCGCTGCTGACAAGGGACGGCGACGCTGCCGGTACCGTGACCTCGGGCGGGTTCGGTCCTTCTGCAGGTCATCCCGTTGCCATGGGCTATGTAACCAAACAATACGCGGCGGCCGGCACGGAACTTGTCGCCGAAGTCCGTGGCAAGCACCTGCCGGTGACAATAACAACACTACCGTTTGTTCCACACAACTATCACAGGGGTAATTGAAACATGACAACATATTACACGGAAGACCACGAGTGGATCGCCGTCGAGAACAACATCGCCACCATTGGAATTACCGACTACGCGCAGGAACAACTGGGTGACCTGGTATTTGTCGAACTTCCGGAAGTCGGCACAAAACTGGGTATCGGCGACACGGCAGTGGTCGTTGAATCCGTCAAGGCGGCGTCCGACGTTTTCTCGCCATGCGATGGAGCGGTAACCAGCGTCAATGATGCTCTGACGTCAGATCCCGAACTGGTCAACAAATCGGCAGCGAAAAACGGTTGGCTCTGGAAAATGGAGCTTTCCGATGCCAGCCAGCTTGAAGGCCTGATGGACGAGGCCGCCTACAAGAATCATATATCGTAAGGAAGTTCCGAATGATTTCTGCCGCTCATTCATTTGACCGTCGTCACACCGCTATTGGGCCTGCCGACGAACGGGAAATGCTGACGAAGCTCGGCATTCCCTCAATGGCAACGCTGATTGAACAAACGGTGCCAAAACGCATCCAGGTCAAACATGTGCTCGAATTGCCATGCGCGGTCAGCGAGCACGAGGCGCTGGCCGAACTGGAAGCGGTGATGCGGCAGAACAAGGTCATGAAATCCTTTATCGGCCAAGGCTACCACGGATGTCATGTTCCCCCGGTCATTCAGCGCAACATGTTCGAAAATCCTGCCTGGTACACGGCATACACACCCTATCAGCCGGAAATAAGCCAGGGGCGCCTAGAACTGCTGTTCCATTTCCAGACGCTGGTTTCGGAATTGACTGGCCTGCCGGTATCCAGTGCCTCGCTGCTGGATGAGGCAACCGCGGTTGCCGAAGCTGTCGGTGTGGCCTTCAGGCATCATCGCCAAAAGCGCACAGGAATATTGATCGCCGGCACCGTGCATCCGCAGACCCGGGATGTCCTGGAAACCCGTGCGCAGCCTCTTGGCATGTCGGTCGAGGCCGGTGCGCCCGGTGACAATACCGCCGCAGTGATTGTTCCCTGGCCCGACACTGACGGGATCTACCGCGACTATGGTGAAATGATTGCCGCGGCCAAATCTGCGGGGGCAATCGTAATAGCGGCCGCAGATCCGCTGGCATTGGTCCTCCTTGATACGCCTGCATCTTGGGGCGCCGATATCGCTGTCGGCTCGATGCAGCGTTTTGGCGTTCCGTTGGGATATGGAGGGCCGCACGCTGCATATATGTCGGTATCGGAACCCCTGACTCGTCTGATGCCGGGCCGCCTCATAGGACAGTCCATCGATACGCACGGCCGTCCGGGGTACCGCCTCGCGTTGCAGACCCGGGAACAGCATATTCGCCGGGACAAGGCGACCTCCAACATCTGCACGGCTCAGGCACTGCTCGCCAACATGGCAGTGGCCTATGTAATCTGGCATGGTCCGAACGGCCTGG
>JAHEGF010000421.1 GCA_024645155.1 Phyllobacteriaceae bacterium
TGGGTCATGGTTTCGGGCAGGGAGACAAACCGGCCCTCCTGCAGGATTTTCACATCTTCTTCAAGCCAATCCCCGACCTGGCCGTGGTCGGGATGAACCTGGGTCAGATTGCTGCCTTCGATCTGACCCACGGACATGCCGTAAAAATCGGCCACGGCCTTGTTGACCAGGGTGAACCGGCCCTTGGCGTCGCGGGCGAAGATGAAGTGGGGAATAGCGTCGATGACCTTGCGCAGGAAGCGCCGTTCGCCGGCCATGCCCTTGCCGTAATATACGTTGATGAAATCAATTCCCAATCCCAGAACCGGCAGCAACAGGGACAGCCACCACAGCAGAGCGGCGATGTGGAACCCTTCCCCGTAAACAGAATCGGCCCCGAACATGAGCCACAGCAGGCCGGCGACCAAGGGCATGAGCATGCTCGTCAGGCCCAGTTTCAGGAAGCGCAACATTCGGGGGCTCAGTTCGGGCTGGATCAGCAGACAGGTAAGGGCAAAGACACCCAAGGCAGCAATGTGGATCAGCCTCAGGTCAGGGTTGGGGAAACCAGGTGCCTGGGCCATGCAGGCCCAGATCGCACCCAGGAGAGCCCCCCCGACTATCAACGGGGCGAGGATTTCCCGGAACTGGGACCCTCGGGGCCCGAACCGGAAGAAAAAAGCGCCGTTGCCGAGCAAAAGCCCAAAACCAAGGTATCCCCAGGAGGTGGACCGCAGAACCTGAGTATCGAAATCGATGGGCCCGAGCGGACCGAAGTTACAGGGCACGATCTGAACGGTAAGGGCCAGGCCGCCCATGACCAGGGACAGGGTCATGATGTTGACGAAGCGGCTGGGGGAAACCCGGTAATGGAGAATGCCCAGCAGGGAGGCGAACAGCAAGAGTCCGGCGGCGGCCACATCCATGCGGACGATGCTGTCCATGACCAGGTAGCCGGCGTAATGGGATCCCGCTCCTCCCCTGGCCGGAGGTCCATAATTGACCCCGATCAGGCCCAGCAGCCAGGGCATGGCGGTGCAAACCGCCACAACGGCAAGAGCAATGATGGGAAGTCGCTTGAGGCCGACAGGTGTTTGCACGGGACATCCAACCGATACGGGTTAATAATAATGGGCGAAAGCGCACGGTTCTTTCTCGGCAATAAGCTTTCTTTCGGCTTCCGGGCCCGTTACTTAAAAAGAAATGGCTCCTGTTGGAAAAAAAACCGGGGTGGGGTGTCCACCCCGGGAGTCGGTCCGGTTGGCCGGGATGCCATGGCGACCGGAACAGGGTACCAGGCTGTGGCCAGTCAGCTGGCCCACCAGTTGCAATGGGTGGTAGACGGCCGGAGAGCTCGTGCTCGTGCCGGTGAGGGAGCCAAAGCCGGACCCGAAGCACCATACGTCGGGGAAAGAGGGGTCAAGACGCCGAAGCTGCCACGCGGCCCGGGCCGATGGTCCGGACGGGGGCCCGGATTGCTGGATCGAAAGCCGGTCCAGGATTCCGGGCCCAGAGGAATTCCTCGACCACCGCAGAGCGGGGTATTGGGGCCTGAATGGGCCAATTGGCCCTGCTGGGACCCACTGGGGAAATCCGGCAGTTTTCTTGACGCCAGGGTTACAAAGTCATATATTGCCGATCCGCTCAAGGCCGACCGCCTCGTGCCGAACCGGTATGGGGCGCCCTGGTGGGCAAAAAAATCGAATATGGTTCCTCGGTAGCTCAATGGTAGAGCATGCGGCTGTTAACCGCAGGGTTGTAGGTTCAAGTCCTACCCGAGGAGCCAAACTCAATCAAGACGCTCCTAGAACTTTTTTGATCCCTGCTTAACAGCCCGGCCATTTTGGACCGGGTTTTTGTGTATCTAGCGGTGGGGTTGTCAGATAGGTTCAAGGGCAGGATTCCCCAAAATTCCCGTTTCAGATTGTACTCCGACGCCACCAAGCGATCTCAAGCGACTCTCGGCAGGGATTCCGTCTGAATCTCTCAGAATCTGTGCAGCCCATCGGTTCGCAGTTAACGGCGAACCCAACAGGTTCCTCTGCTACACACACATCTTGTTGGGGTTTCCCTAATGATATAGACTGTTCGTAATTGGAGGGGGTGCCATTGATCGGTAAAACCGTTTCCCATTACCGGATCACCCGCCAGCTCGGTGCCGGGGGCATGGGGGTGGTCTACGAAGCGGTTGACACCAAGCTGGATCGTAATGTGGCCCTCAAATTCCTACCGCCCCACCTGACGGCCGACG
>JAHEGF010000422.1 GCA_024645155.1 Phyllobacteriaceae bacterium
ATCCAAAAAGAGCACCTCGGGCTGATTGACCAGGGCACACGCCAAAGAGACCCGCTGGCGCATCCCGCCGGAGAAGGTGTGCACCGGGTGGTTGGCCCGCTCGGTCAGCCCGACAAATTCCAGCACTTCGAGAATGTGTTCTTCCAGGTGGTCGCGCTTGTGCGCCCGCCCAAAAAAGCGGATGTTCTCGCGCGGGGAGAGATCGTCGTACAGGGCCGGGGTTTGCGGCATATAGCCGATCTGTTTGCGCATCAGGCGCTTGTCCTTCACCGGGTCGTAGCCCAGCACATTCAGCTGGCCTTCGCTGGGCTTAATCGCCCCCACCAGCAGGCGGATCAGGGTGGTCTTACCGGCCCCATTTGGCCCCAGCAGGCCAAACACCTGCCCGGCCGGCACCTGGATGTTGACCCCCCGCAGTGCCTGGACTGCACCATAGATCTTTTTTACATCCTGAAGATTGATTGCAGTTTCCATGGATCCCATCCTAGTGTGGAAAAGGTAACCTGATTTGAGTATAACACTCTTTTACCGGCTTTAAAGGTGGGCGTTTTTATTGCTGGCCCGTCTGGGCGGCAGCCTCTATTGGGGGAATAATTCCGGCCTACATTGTTGTACCATGGAACCAAAACACAGCTTGGGTTGGGCAGGACCAGGCACATACTGCCGAACAGACCCTCCTGAATACGTTTGAGTTCGAGATCGATCCAATCCCGGTCCAGGAAGGATTGTCGATCGAGGGCATCGGTCTATCTGATGAGGTGCTGGCAAACCTGGGCACCAATTTTGCCGCCGCTGGCGGAGGAGGTTCTGGGGTGCCTGAGGATCCCAACTTCAGCACGCTGAGCCTTTCGTTGGGTATCCCGGCGACCATCCCGCTGCCGTCAGGAAATTTCGACTTGATATTTGACAAAGTCAATTTGCTTCTGAAAGGCCCCTATACGATCACCTGGGATCTTGCAGGGGATCAGTAGTGCGAACAAACAAAAAAAGATCGGGATGGAAACATCCCGATCTTTTTAGATTAAAGGCTAGGCTTTAGTAGCGCCCGAAGCGCTGTTCTTTCCAGATATCGGCTTCATTGTGATAGCCGGCCTGCTCCCAGAATCCGGGCTTGTCGGTGGCGCGGAACTCCAGGCTGCGCAGCCACTTGGCACCCTTCCACAGGTACGGGGTCGGCAGATCTTCCCGCTCGGGGATATAACCGACCACCCCGCGCAGCGGGTAACCGTGATCCGGGGTGATTGGCTCGCCGTTGAAATGGGTGGCCAGCAGGAAGTTTTCTGCCAGCATTACCTCCAGCGGCAGGTTGACGGTGAAGCCATACTCGGCATGCTGGACAACATATTTCGCCTCTGGCTTGAGCCGGATCAGTCCCTCATCTACGAGGGTCTTCACCGATACGCCTTCCCATGCGGTATCAAATTTACTCCACTTGGTCACACAGTGCAGGTCCATGCTGACCGTGGTACGCGGCAGCTGCTGGAATTGATCCCAGGTCCAGCGAACTTCTTGTTCTACTTCACCCCAGGCCCGCAGGTCCCAGGTGGCGGGGTTGAAAGGTGGCACCGGCCCGTAATGCAGTACCGGGAATTTTTGAGTCAGCGACTGGCCGGGGGGCAGGCGTCCTTCTTTTTTCATGCGGTCTTCTTCGTCTCGGCGGTCGGTAAAATTTCTAAACATGGTTGCTCCAATAGAGATTTGATGGGTTCAAATGTCCGGGTATTGTACCTGTTTGTCGCTCTGAGCGGCGGGGTTCTTTCCTGTAAACAGGTTACAAAAGGATTAATCCTGCTCCTGGGGTGCTGCCGAGAACCTGTTACAGCGAGAAACTCTCTCCCGGCTCCAGCACGTGTGGGGTGGCCTCGGTTTCGGCCGAGACGCGTTGGGCCCAGGCTGGCCCGTCCTGTTCGATCAGCGGCCAGGTGTTGTAGTGGCAGGGGATCACGTTTTTGGGGCGCAGCAGTTTGACGGCAATCAGGGCGTCGTCTGGCCCCATGGTGAAATTATCCCCAATCGGGATCACGGCCAGGTCCAACCCTTCGTCGCCAATATAGCGCATCCCGCCGAACATGCCGGTGTCGCAGGCAATGTAGATTTTTTGCCGGTCTTGGGTGGTCAGCAGCAGGCCGGACGGGTTGCCGCCATTGGACCCATCTGGCAGGCCGGAGCCGTGGAAGGCGATCGTAAGCTTGAGGTAGCCGAAGGGGTGGTGGTAGCCTCCGC
>JAHEGF010000423.1 GCA_024645155.1 Phyllobacteriaceae bacterium
CCCGCTACCGGTACCATGGCATCCGGAGACTTGAAAGCCATCACGGTTTGCTGATTGTCGCGGATTTTAACTTTACTGACACGCCATATGTGATAATCCGGCTGCCGTGCCCTTGTAGCTCAGTTGGTAGAGCACCTGATTTGTAATCAGGGGGTCGGGAGTTCGAGTCTCTCCGGGGGCACCAGTGATTTCAATGACACAAAACCGAATTCGGGTTGTCAGATAACAAGTGTTCGCCGCGCATACGCAATAACTCCAACAGCCCGATCAGAGACCCCTTGGGAAGTTTGGTCGGAGTTGCTCCTTTGCCGCGTCACCGGGACCGCTATTTTGTGAACTCACACATCCGGCCAAAATAAAACAGGTCATAAGGGTAATCATCAATTTTGCAGCCATATCGGCATCCTCCGACAAATCTCTTCAACAACAGCATATTACGAAAAAGACCGTTGTATGGATCAAAATTAGTTGCGCAGGATGTCTTGGACTGCTGCAATTGGGGAACCACCACCAAGGAGCGCTCCAAATTTGTTGGCCATATCCGGCAGTGAAATACGAAAGGCGGCAAGTTACCGCAACATCATTTCTCCATCATCGATAATCACGGGAGAAAATCGAACATGAGCTATCCGCCCACGATGCAGATTGTACTTGGTCCGGCTCCTGTTAGCTCCCGGTTCCGGGCACGCAACCAATGACACCGAATAATGCTGCGCGAGACTTTGTCGCCTTGCTTGGAACTAAAGGTGGTCCGGCCATTCGGCCCGGCTCTACCAATCCGACTTCGAGCTTGCTGGTTATCGACGGACGGCCTGTCATCATAGATTGCGGATTGGGCGTGGCGCGGGGCCTGGTCGACCAGGGATTGGCGCTGAAGGATATCGGTTTGATTTTCATCACCCACTTGCATTCTGATCATTATCTGGATCTTGGGCCTCTGCTGCACACCGCCTGGACTGCCGGTCTGGAATCACCGGTTATCGTCTACGGGCCGCAAGGCATTGGAGACTATTGGAAACTGTTTTTGCAGTCGATGAAAGCCGACATTGATCTCAGAATTGAAGATGAAGGTCGGCCGGATTTGGCCGGCCTGGTGTCATGCAAAACCCTGGATGATGGGGTGGTCTGCAACATTGGCACCTTGACGGTTTCCGCAATGCGCAACGAACATCCGCCGCTTGTCGACACTTTTGCGCTACGATTTTCCGGCAGCAGGAACGACGTTGTGTTTTCGGGCGATACTGCCTATCTGCCCAGACTTGCGGAATTTGCAGCGGGCGCGGACTTGTTGGTCCATGAGGCTATGCTCGCCGATGCACTTGAAGCGCTTTGCAGACGTATCGGCAATTCAGATGATCGTTTGATGAAGCATTTGCTTCGCTCCCACACGATGGCGCCAGATGCTGGCAAGATCGCGTCCGGGGCAAAGGCAAAAGCGCTGGCGCTCAACCACCTCATCCCTTCCGATGATCCCGACTTTACCATCGCTCACTGGCGTCAAGCCGTGGCGCCGCATTGGCCGGGCACGCTCCATGTGGGCAAAGACGGCATGCGAATAAACCTTTGATCAATCGGCCTTGCGGTTCCAATGCACCTGAAGCCGGAACCTGGCACGCAGGGCAGACGGCCTGTCAACCCGCCTTGCTCCACGGATGAACAGTTGGCGCGGCTTCCGGATAGCTTCGCACGAAATGGTGCAGAACATGTAACAGATCCCTTACATGATCACCGTCATTGCGCCGTTGTGCCGAGCGAATGTCGTCGACAATCATTTCGCAAATCAATTCTGGCCCGTGTTCCTTGCGAGCGAGGTACTGCGCATAGGCGATCGCGGCCATCTCGGGCATGTGCTCGTGTTCGGCGATCGCAAGCACTTCCTCTTCTGTCAGGTCACAAAAGGCGAGGCAGTCCTCCATCGTGATCATAAAGTCCGTGTAACAGGCATCCGGGCCTGCTAATTTGATGGATATCAAAAAACAGGAGTTTTTACCGGCTGGTGCCAACGGGAAAAAGGGCAGACACCACCGTTTCGCTTCCTGTTGAAGACTGATGGAACTCCATACAAAGGCCCAAAGGAACCGGGACGAAACCGGAGATCGCGGCCGTCAGGCGAGACTATGCCGGAACTTTCTATCAGCTTTCGTTAGCTTTGCGCAGCCGCTTTATCAGCGCCCGGATCAGCGTGATTGCCTCCTCCGGCGTGTTGCGGATTGCTTCCAGCA
>JAHEGF010000179.1 GCA_024645155.1 Phyllobacteriaceae bacterium
CGAGCGAAGCCGCCACCATTCCAATGATCAGGGCATTGTCGCCGGACAGCACAATGTCGGCTATGATGATGGACCCCAAATCGAATGCATTATCGAGCATCTAGGCGGCCTCTTGGCGAATACGATGGTTCATCGCGCGTCCTGAAGGATCATGTCTGAAGCTTTTTCGCCAATCATGATGACCGGCGCATTGGTATTGCCCGATGTTATGACCGGCATCACCGAGGCGTCGGCAACGCGCAGATTGCCCACACCGCGCACACGCAGGCGTTCATCGGTGACCGCCATCGGGCCGGTCCCCATCTTGCAGGTCCCTGTCGGATGGTAGATCGTCGTTGCAGTGTTTCTCGCCCAGTCAAGAAGCGCGTCGAAATCGGAATCATCAATGGATTCTCCGGGCGCATGTTCTTCCGTGATCAAGTCGCTGACAGGATTGAACCGGCAGATGCGGCGAGTGATGCGAATTCCCTCGACAATGGTCTCGCGGTCGGTCTGCGTTGCCAGATAATTGGGATGCAGCGCCGGGTAGTCGCGTATATCGGCCGATTTCAGGCGCAGTTCTCCCGCGCTTTCGGGACGAAGCTGCAGGACGGACGCAGTAAATGCATCGAAGCGATGGGTGCCGATTGTCGGGTTGTCAGCGCTGAAGGGCTGGATGTGAAACTGGATATCCGGTGTCTCGAGCTCGGGACGGGTCTTGAGATATCCGGTTCCAAGGCTTGCAGCCATGGTCATCGGACCGGTCTGTTTCACGGCGTATTCGATGGCAATCTTGGCCTGATTATACAGGCCACGGGTCCTGGTATTGATCGTTGGTACTGAGCATTTGTAGACCGGCCGGGCCTGGAGATGGTCCTGCATGTTCTTGCCGACACCCGGCAGGTCATGGACCACATCGATGCCATTGTCGGCAAGCTGTCTGGCCTCGCCCAGACCGGACAGCATTAATATCTGCGGCGAACCGATGGCACCTGCAGACAAGATGACCTCGCAGCGCGCCCTGATTTCAAGTTCGGAACCGGCGCGCAGCGTCTTGATACCCACTGCGCGCCTGTCTTCGAGAAGGATCCTTGAGGTCAGTGCATTGGTTATGATCGTGAGATTCCTGCGGCTGCGGGCCGGTGCCAGATAGGCCTTGGCGGAACTGCAACGCAGGCCGTTGCGTGCGGTCAACTGGAAGTAGCCGACACCGTCCTGGGTCTCACCATTGTAGTCTTCATTGTAGGCGAAGCCGGCTTCCTGTGCCGCCTTTACCCAGGCATCGACGATTTTCCAGTTCTTGCGCGACTTTGTTACCGAAAGCGGCCCATCGCCGCCGCGCAAATCGCTGGCGCCCCCTTCCCAGCATTCGGAGCGCTTGAAATAGGGCAGGACTTCGTCCCACGACCAACCGGCGTTACCGAGCTGGCGCCAATTGTCGTAATCCTGCGGCTGGCCACGCACGTACAGCAGACCATTTATCGAGCTTGATCCGCCCAGCGTCTTGCCCCTGGGCCAATTGATCGACCGGCCGTTGAGGCCGGGGTCGGCTTCGGTCTTGTACATCCAGTTGAGCGCCGGATTCTTGATTGTCTTGAAATATCCAACGGGAATGTGAATCCATGGTGATTTGTCGCGGCCACCGGCTTCAACCAGCGCGACCGTGTGTCGAGGGTCGGCAGAAAGCCGGTTGGCCAATGCGCAACCTGCCGATCCGGCGCCAACGATCACGAAATCAAATTCCACCGTTTTTAGTCTCTCTTTCGCAAAAAATTGAAAAAATATCAAAAAATGAGACTTTTTGTCTCGATTATTATCGTAAACATGAATATACTGTGCTGGCAAGTGCAAAATCATCTGGTCCGGTTCATTTCCGGAACTGGCTACAAGGAAAGGCATCATGAACGAGACCGGACGTATTCCGACCAATCTGAGAACAATGCTGATTCTTGAAATCGTCGGCAATTCCGACTCGCCACTCAGCCCGACGGAAATCAATGACCGGCTCGGACTGCCCAAACAGACGGTTCACCGGCTTTGTGCAACCCTGGTCGAGGAAGGCTTCCTGGTCTACGAGCCCAGCGGCAAGCGGTTGCGCCCTGCACGAAGGCTGCGCCTGATGGCATCGGGCATCCTGTTTGCCTCGCGGATTCATGTTGCGCGGCGCCAGATCCTTGAGGACATTTCCCGGCAAGTCCGCGAAACCGTCAACTTCGTCGTTCCCGAAGATACCGGCATGAGCTACATCGACCGGGTGGAAACCGATTGGGCGTTTCGTGTGCAATTGCCGATCGGAACCAATGTGCCGTTTCACTGCACCGCAAGCGGCAAGACCTTTCTTGCAGGCCTGTCGAAAAAAACGCGCAAAAAGATGGTTTCGGCGCTGCAGCTTGAACAGATGACGCCAAATACCATTACCGATCCAGACAAACTGCTCGCAGAGCTCGATACCATCGCGCGCCAGGGCTATGCGATCGATGCGGAGGAATTCATGGAGGGCATGGTGGCGATCTCGGTTCCGGTTATGGATTCGCGTGGCCGCTTCATGGCGGCGGTCGCCTTTCACGGCCCGACTATACGGTTGTCGACAGACACGCTGATAGCACGCAAATCGCTGATGACCGAAGCGGCAAGCAAGCTCAGTGCCGTGCTCGCCGACGACTGAAAAGGAACAACCGGCCAGGTCGAAAATTCACGATGCCGACGCGCGGCAGCATTGCCCCGGCATCCGGAACCGTGCGTTGACAAGAGGCGCTGCTTCAGATTTTCTTTAGAGAAATGCACTTCTAGCCTGCTTTCTCAATGGGAGCTTAACCCACTTCGGGCACGGTTTCATGTCCATCCGCCAGTTGCGCACCTTTGTCGCGATATCAGAGACCGGAAGCTTTGCGGCGGCCGCAGATCGGGTTTTTGTCAGCCAGGCGGCTGTCAGCCAGCAGATGAGGAGCCTCGAAGAAAACCTGCAGGTGCAGTTGTTTGACCGCACCGGCCGGTCGCCGGTCCTGACACAGGTTGCCAAGGCAATCGTTCCCAGGGCACGGGCCATCCTGCGCGAGTACGACAGGCTCTCCGGGCCTGTTAGTGCCGAAAGCGAGCTTAGCGGCGAACTGGTAATCGGGGCTGTACCCTCGGCGATGTCCCGCCTGATGCCACTTTCGCTGAAAAACCTTTACCGCCAGTTCCCGGCCATCCATATCCGTGTCACCGGATACCTGTCCTCTGACTTGCTGCCGCAGGTAGACCGTGGGGCGATTGATGCAGCCATCATGAGCGAGCCGCATCAGCAGCGGGCGCATTTCAACTGGCAGGCTTTCGCCAGCGAAGAACTGATGGTGGTGTGTTCGAGAGAAATCGAGGCCGGCGACCCGGTCGCCATACTTACAAACCAACCCTATATCCGCATGGCCAGACGGGCCTGGATCAGCGCCCTGGCAGACGACATACTCGAGGAATACAAACTCGATCTTCAAGACGTGATGGAACTTGATTCGCTCGAGACCATCATCAGCATGGTTTCCCATAATCTCGGTGCGGCGATCATTCCAAAACCGTGCGTTCCCGGCCCGCTGGCACAGCAATTGAGGTTTATCCCGATCGGAAGTCCGCCACGTTCCCGCATGCTCGGAATTCTGTCGCGCAATGACAATTCCAAGTACGAGCTGATCCGGCAATTGCACACGGCCTTGACCGAAACCGTGGACAGCGCCACTGAACCAGCACTCACTTAAGGTACTGTTTCGATTATTTGTAACAAAAAACCCCTGGCTTAAGTTTTCCTAATGCCTGACATAAATCTATTTGCCTCGCATTGGCGGAGGAAAGTCCGTAGAGCGACGGCAAGCCTTGAGGTGTTAGCAGCAGTGGAGAGGACATGAATCGATGCCGGCAGAAGATGTGATTTTGGACAGCCTGACGAAGAACCGAGTGGAATTCGTGACGACAGTGCCCTGCAAGCAACTCGCTGGGGTGATCGAGAAGATCGATAATGACAAGCGGTTCATGCATGTGCCGTCCAACAAGGAGGACGAGGGCATGGGCTTGTGCGCCGGTGCCTACATGGGTGGCAAGCGCCCGTGCATCATCATGCAGAACACGGCGATAGGCGTGACGATCAATTCACTGGTTACCCTGATCCAGTACTACAACATTCCCCTGCCGATGCTGATCAGCTACCGCGGCGAAGTTGGCGAGCGCGTTGCCTGCCAGGTTGAGATGGCCGTTCATACCAAGGCTCTGCTCGCGCAGATAAACATACCGACCTACCATTTCCATCATGCCGACGACGCCCTTGAACTGGATGGCATTCTCAACCATTCATTCATGGCAAAAAAACCGGTCGCGGTGCTGATGGACGCCGGATTCTGGAGGGCCTCGTGATGATCCGCAGTGATATTCTCAAATCGATAATCCCGGTGATCACCAACGAACTGGTGATCTGCAACATCGGCCTGCCATCGCAGGAACTGCACATGATCGACGATCAGCCAAGCAACTTTTACATGCTTGGAACCATGGGCCTGTGTTCGTCGATCGGGCTTGGCCTGGCGTTGAGCCAGAAGCAGAAAGTCATCGCGATTGACGGTGACGGTTCCGTCCTGACGAATTTCGGGACCTTGCCGACAATTGCCAACAATGTCGCAGACAATTTCATTTTGCTGATCATCGATAATGGCAGCTATGGTTCGACCGGTGACCAGCCGACCTATGCAGGAATGAAAACCTCGCTGACCGAGGTTGCCCGCGCCTGCGGGTGCGAAACAGTCATTGAGTGCGCCGCTGCAGATACTGCCAAAACGCTCGAACTGGCGCTCACCTCCGGGAAGATGACCATCATCGTGGCCAAATGCGAATCCGGCAACATTCCGGTTCCGGTCATCGAACTCGATCCGGCCGTCATACGCCACCGCTTCATGGAAGAGGTGTCACGCCGCAACGGCTAATGTCAGGCTCACGAGCTTCAGGGAAGCAGCACATGTTTCATGCGCGCAGGATCGTCACCGCTGAAGACGCGCGCAGGATGGCGAGCAAGCGCCTGCCCAACATGGTGTTCGATTACATCGACGGTGCGGCAGGTCACGGCCTTGGCGAGGCCGAAAACCGCCGGGTGCTGAACGCGATCAGGCTTCGCACCCGGGTATTGCGCAATGTCGCCACACAGGACCTGGCAACTGATCTTTTCGGCCGCGCGGCCGGCCTGCCGTTCGGCATCGCGCCCATGGGGATGTGCAACCTGTCAGCGCCCGGTGCCGACCTGATGCTGGCCCGGCTTGCCGCCCGGCGCAACATTCCCGTCGGTGTCTCCACCGCGTCGTCCACCCCTTTGGAGAAGATGATCGAAACCGCCGAGGGAAATGCCTGGTTTCAACTCTACTACACCGACGACCGGGCAGCAGGCGATGCACTTCTGGAACGGGCACGGGCAAGCGGCTACACGGTCCTTGTCCTGACCGTCGATGTCCCGGTGGTCGGCCGGCGCCCGCGGGAACTGAAACACGGCTTTCAGATGCCTTTCCGGTTTGGCGCAAGCCAGTTCATCGATTGCGTGCTGCACCCGCGATGGTCTTTGAGCACATTGGCTCACGGGGCACCTGGCCTTGCCAATTTCGACGGATCAACCAGCCGTTTCGACCGCAGTGCCAGCCGCGCCGGTGCCGACTGGGACTATCTCGAACGCCTGCGCGATCAATGGAAAGGCAGGCTCGTGATCAAGGGCGTGCTGGATTGCGAAGACGCCTGCCGGATCAGGGATGCCGGTGCCGACGCTATCCAGGTGTCCAGTCACGGCGGGCGCCAGCTCGACAGCGCTCCGCTGCCAATTGCGGCGTTGGGTGATATCCGCAAGGCGGTCGGTGACGATTATCCGCTGTTCTACGATTCGGGCATTCGCAGTGGCGAGGATGTCGTCAAGGCGTGCGCGATGGGCGCCGACTACGTTTTTTTGGGCAGACCGTTCCAGTTTGCGATTGCCGCCGACGGCGAACGTGGCCTGGAAACCTACTGCTCATTGCTCGAAACCGAGGCCAAGCTGACACTGGCGATGCTTGGCGCGCGTTCAATCTGTGAAATCGGAGCGGACAATATCGCGGGTGCGCAACCCGGCGCGGCCTGTCCGTAACCGTCGATCCCGACCGATCCCGGCGCTGATCCTAGATTGTGATCCCGCCATCGACATTGATTGCCTGACCGTTGACGAAGCTGCCCTCGTCGGACACCAGAAATGCGCAGAATGCCGCGATTTCCTCGGGTGTTCCAAAGCGTCCTGCGGGTTGACGGTCAATGAAAAAGCGGTAGGCATCTTCCTTGCTGCCCATGGTTTGCGCGAGGTCCTCAATGCGTTGCTGCAACGACGGCGACGAAACGGTTCCCGGGCAAATCGAATTGCAGCGAATGCCTTCCTTGATGTAGTCGGCCGCCATCGCCTTTGTCAGGCCGATCACGCCGCCCTTGGCTGCGCCATAGGCAGCGCGCTTGGGAAAGCCCTTGGTCGACGAGGCGACCGAACCGATGGTTACGATCGAACCGCCATTTGCCTTCATTTTCGAAACCGCGGCGCCGAGAACGTTGTAGGCGCTGGTGAGCGTGATATCGACCGAGCGCTGCCAGTCCTTGGGACTGCATTCCTCGATCGTTCCCTGATGCACATAGCCGACCGCGTGGACCAGCACGTCGATGCGCTCGAAACGGTCGAAATAGGTTTTGACGGCCGCATGGTCCGTGGCGTCGAGCTTTTCCGCCGACGCTGCGTCGAGACCCGACAACAGGCCGGCATCGAGGTCGGAGGCATGAACCAGGGCGCCTTCTTCGGCGAGGCGCTCGGCGATTGCGCGTCCGATTCCCTGTCCGGCGGCGGTAACAATTGCGGTCTTGCCGGCAAGGCGTTTCAGGAGGTCTGATCGGGTCAATTTGGTCCCTCGCTATTGTGCCGGATGGCAATCATCCCAGATCCGGCGGCAGGATGGCATTCG
>JAHEGF010000424.1 GCA_024645155.1 Phyllobacteriaceae bacterium
AGCCTTCGCTGTGGCTTGCAAACGGGCAGAAAGCGGCGGGGAAGATATACCAGCCAGCAAGGCATTGGCGCCCGCGCAATCCGCGATCATGCTGGCTGGTCCCGATGCCGATGTCGCCGCCTGGCAACGCCTTGTTGCCCGGGTCGAAGCCTTGCCGGAACCCGTCATCCATATGGCATCCAACGGCCTCGCCAAGGTTGTCGATTTCCAGGATGTGGCATATGGTGCCGAGTATCTCGACAGGCTTGACGGTGTGCTGGCGATTGACCGCAATGCGGGCGGAAAGTCCAATCGAAAAGGTTTTGCGCTAACCATTGCCGGTGCCAAGCACATCGCCAACGCCATGGCCTATGACGATGTTATACGGGTTGCGGATATCAAGACACGGGCAACGCGTGCAGAACGGGTCAAGGGCGAAGTGAGGCCTCCCAATGGTGCGGTAATGCATGTAACAGAATACATGCATCCGCGCGCCAATGAAGTGTGCGGAATGCTACCGGCTCGCCTTGGCGCCGCAATTGAAGCGCGGCCGGTGGCCTTCAAGCTGGTCGACAAAATTGTCAATCGCGGCAGACGTGTTCGCACTGATGGTATTTTCTGGTTCACCGTCCTTTATTGTCTTGCAGGATTGCGCCGTTTCCGGCGTTCTCTCTACCGGCATGAAATCGAGAAAAAGCATCTCGAACAATGGCTTGATTTTGCGTTGCCGCTGGCACCTGGAAATTATCAGCTTGCCGTCGAGGCGATCAATACCAGGCGGCTGGTCAAAGGGTACAGCGATACCCACGCGCGCGGGCTGTCGAAATTCGACCGTGTGATAGACGGTATCAAGCTTGTCCGGGACCGAAAAGACGCGGCGGACTGGGCGCGACGCCTGCGCGAAGCGGCACTCGCGGACGAAAAAGGCAAAGCGCTGGACGGAGCCGTCGAAACAATTCGATCCTTTGCCAGTAACGGATAAGTACCTCTGACCGCCACGCATTGTGACAGTCGCTGGTCTGGTGCATACATATTTGTCACAAGCTTGGCGCAAGACTTTCCAACATGTGCCGAAAACAGCCTGCGACAAATTGACTCCCGCTTCCGGTTGGCTGATAAAAATTTGGTTGCCGGGGGGACGATATGAAAATCAGTTCACGATTCGCGGATATTGCGCTGGCCAGAATCGTTCCAGCGATTTTGATTATGTTTATTTCAGTGGTCCTTTCTTCAGGATCCGCGTTTGCAGGTGCCCCTGTAGGGCCTTTGGCCTTCGGCAAGGTCATTTCTCCGAACACCATCGGCTCCGGCAGCACGACCACCATGACGTTCTCGATTGAGAACCCGACCGGCACCGGCGCCACAAATGCGGCCTTCATGGACAATTTGCCGGCAGCCATACGTATCGCAACACCGGCCAACACATCTGTTTCGAATTGCGGATCGGCTCCGGTTCTGAGCGCGCCGGATGGCGGCGGCACGATTGCCTTCAGCGATGGCGGTATAGGCGCTTTCCAGACTTGTACGATCAAGGTGGACATCACCTCGAATACCGTGGGCACACACGGCCATGTTTCAGGCGATCTGACCTATTTGCATGGAATAACGCCTGGGACTTCCATGGACGCGATCGATGACCTGTTCGTCGTTACAACCTTGCCAAGTTTTACAAAATCGTTTGCGCCGTCTTCCATTGAACTGGGCGGCAAGTCGACCCTGACGCTTACGATTGACAACACTGCCAACGCATCTGCCGTCAACAACCTTGATTTTACCGACAATTTGCCCTTCGGCATCGAGATCGCCAGCCCTGCCAATGCGTCGACGACTTGCGGGACGGCAACAATCCCGCCTACCTTGAGCGCGCCGCCTGGCGGTTCGTCGATCATCCTCGACGCGAACGGGACCGGGGGATTTCCTGCGGTTGCCGCGGGCGCCAGTTGCATAGTCAGCGTTGATGTCAAGGGTACCGCCATTGGTGCCCATCCGAATACGGTTGCATTGCTTGCCGATGGTGTATCCACAGGCTTTGCCAATTCCGCGCTGACGGTTACCAGCGGCGGTGCGCTGCAACTGATAAAGTCCTTACCAACGATCCGGTACCGCCGGGTGGTACGGTTATGCTTGAGTTTGGAATTACGAACAATGATCGAAATTTTCCGGCGACCAGCATTGCCTTTTCCGACGACCTGACGACGCTGTCACCGGCATTGCCAGGTTTG
>JAHEGF010000180.1 GCA_024645155.1 Phyllobacteriaceae bacterium
TCAATGCAATATTCGTGGGGAAGCAATGCCGGGATCCAGATGATCCATGAAGTCGCCGGGAATATCGCCGGTCACGGTGGAGTGGTCATGAACCCGGTCGCCGCCGAAAAGCTTGGGCTGAGCGAAGGCGATCTGGTGGAGATTTCCTCGCCGCTGAGCAAGACCAAAGGCGCCGTAATCGTGCGCCAAGGCATCCGCCCCGATACGCTTCTGATGATCGGCCAGTTCGACCATTGGGCAACACCCTTTGCCAAGGACCATAACGCGCCAAGCATGAATGCGCTAATGCCGATGATGCTCGAATTGACCGACGCAACCGGATCGGGTGCCGATCTGGTCAAGGTTGCGGTCAAACCGATTGGCGGTGCGCCGTGACCCGGTATGCAATTGTTGCCGATCTGAACCGTTGCGTCGGCTGCCAGACATGCACAGCGGCTTGCAAACACGCAAATGCCACGGCTCCGGGTATTCAATGGCGCAAGGTGCTTGATGTTGAAACCGGCGAATTTCCTGATGTTCGGCGGTCATTTGTACCCGTCGGGTGCATGCAATGCGATGACCCGCCTTGCCTCGATGTCTGTCCCTCAACCGCAACCGGCAAACGTGCCGACGGTATCGTTACCATCGACTATGACATGTGCATCGGATGCGCCTATTGTGCAGTAGCCTGTCCCTATCAGGCCCGTTCGCGTGTCGATTCACCAGCAGCGGCCTATGGAAACGGGCAAATGCGCCAGGAAGCGTTACGCGAGGATCCCAAGCGCATTGGTGTCGCGCAAAAATGCACGTTTTGCATCGACAAGATCGATGCCGGCCTTGCAGCCGGGCTGGTGCCCGGAATCGATCCGGATGCAACACCGGCTTGCGTAGGTTCGTGCATTGCCGGTGCGCTCCATTTCGGCGATGTGGAAGACCACGACAGCAATGTTTCGAAATTGCTGGCGGATCACGAACATTACCGCATGCACGAGGAACTGGGGACTGGCCCCGGAATTTACTATTTGTGGAAGGGCAAGGCAGGCAATCCTGAAAGTGAAACTGAAATGCAGGCCGGAGCTGAATTGATTGCAAAGCCCGTCGGAATGGCAGCTGTCAGCCCGTCACAACAAAAAAGCTGGGACTGGCGGGCGGCGGCCAATTTCATACTTGGCGGTGCTGGAAGCGGTTTGCTTGTCATTTCGATGATCGCCGGACTGGCAGGGTTCGATGTGGCGCTGCCGGTATTGGCTGCACTGGCACTGGCCGGACTTGGCCTGTTTTGTGTCTGGCTTGAAATCGGGCGCCCGTGGCGGTTCATCAATGTATATTTTCACGCCCGCCGTTCATGGATGACGCGTGAAGCATTCGCGGCCTTGCCGTTGTTCGCCTTTGGACTGTTGTCGGTTGCGACCGGCTTGAAAACGACGCTTGTCGCGGCAGCGGTCAGTGCCGCGCTCTTTGCCTATTGCCAGGCCCGGATACTGCAGGCGGCCAAGGGTATTCCAGCTTGGCGTCATCCACGAATTGTTCCGCTGATGCTATCGACGGCTGTAGCGGAAGGTGTGGCGCTGTTTTCGCTATTCGCTGTTCTTACCAGTTATGATATTTCCGCGCTTCGCCTGCTAGCGCTTGCGTTGATCGCGGCCATAGCGGTCAGATGCCTCGCTTGGCTGGCTTATCGCCTGGCGCTCGGTGCGGAAGGTGCGCCAACCAAAACACTAGAAACATTTGATTCCAGCACGATCAATCTCTCTTTCGCGCAGCAACTCGTGCCGGCGGGGTTTGCTGTAGCCGGGCTGCTTGCGGTTCAGGTGATGCCCGTTTTTCTGGTGCTAGCGGCTTTCGCTGTATTGGCAAGCGGCTGGCTTTTCAAATTTGGTCTGATCGTGAATGCAGGATTCAATCAAGGCTTCGCCTTCGAACGCATGCCCGCGCGAGGTGCGGGAACAAGTGCACGTGGGATAAAGCCTGGCTGGTCCGTGTCTTAACAAGCCTGCTTGGCGGTTATGGCCGCAATAGATAGGAGGGATGCAAATGGGCGCTCGTCCAATACCCGCTGAAAGGTCCGATGCGGGGTTCATGTTCGACAAGGATGTGGAAACCATGCCACGAGCGTTGTTGGCTGATCTACAGGCAGATAGGCTGAAGTGGAGCATTGCGCGCGCCTACGAAAACGTTCCCCATTACCGGCGCGCCTTCGACAGGGCGGGCGTCGTTCCGGAACGCCTGAACTCCGTGGCGGATCTGAAGCATTTTCCGTTTACGGTCAAAACGGATTTACGTGACAATTATCCCTTCGCGATGTTTGCTTCCCCGCACTCTGAGCTTATCAGGTTGCACGCATCATCGGGCACGACCGGTAAACCAACGGTAGTGGGTTATACCGCCGGGGACATCGACCGGTGGTCGGGCCTGATGGCCCGCTCCATGGCCGCAGCGGGCGCGCGGCCAGGCGATGTTGTGCACAATGCCTATGGCTACGGTCTTTTTACCGGCGGTTTGGGAGCGCATTACGGCGCGGAGCGGCTCGGATGTGTCGTGGTACCGGTTTCCGGTGGCGGCACCGAACGCCAGGTGATGCTGTTGCAGGATTTCGGGGCAGCGGTGCTGTGTTCAACACCGTCCTATGCACTGAACATTGCCGAGGTTGCCGAACAACAGGGGGTTGATCTCAAATCACTACCGTTACGATGCGGCATATTTGGTGCCGAACCATGGAGCGAGGAAATGCGTGTGGAACTCGACCGCCGTTTGGGTATCACATCAGTCGATATTTACGGGCTTTCCGAGATCATGGGTCCAGGCGTTGCCTGTGAGTGCCGGCATGCGCGTGCGGGGCTGCATGGGTGGGAAGATCATTTCCTGTTTGAAATTATCGATCCCGAAACACTTGAACCGCTGCCAATGGGCGAATCCGGGGAACTCGTGATTACCACGCTCACCAAGGAAGCGTTGCCCATGATACGCTACAGGACGCGCGACATTACGCGGCTTACCGATGAACAATGCGCTTGCGGGCGCAGCCATGTGCGCATCATGCGGGTTACTGGCCGAGATGACGACATGATGATTATCCGCGGAGTCAACGTCTATCCGTCGCAGATCGAGGCTGTTCTGGTGGGTCTCCCCAGCCTGTCACCGCACTACCAGATCGTGCTGAGCAAAGACGGCGCGCTGGAAACCATGACGGTGGAAGTGGAGATTGCGCCGGACACCCCAGCAGGCGATGGCGATCTGGAAGCCAATGCGCGCGAGGTGCGCCATCACATCAAGTCGATTATCGGTGTAACATGCGCCGTCGTTGCCAAACGGCCAGGTGAATTGCCGCGTTCGGAAGGCAAGGCGGTTCGCGTTCGTGACCTTAGGGAAAAATAGTCCGCTTCCCGGGCCGGAAAGCAGCGAACAGGCAGTAGTGCTATTCCGGTGAAACCGGCGGATCGAGATCTTCGCGCTGGCGCTCTTCCGATTCCGGATACTTGCTCAATTCCCGCAGAACCAGTTCGACATGCTCTTCCTCTTCTTCCGCAAATTCGGCGGCGAATCCCTTTACCTCCTCGTCGGTTGTCACCTTCAGGATATGGTTGAAGAAAGCAAACGCATTTTGCTCGGCGCGCAGCGCAAGTTGAAGCGCCTGCCGGGGCGTCATCAGGTAGTGCATGTCGCCCATGTCGAGCGCTTCGGGACTTTCTTCACCCGGGAACTTGAAATCCACTGGCCGGATTTCGGGAATGTCCATTCCCTTCATCTGTTCGGCAATATCGTTTGCGTGCAACCCTTCAATCCGTGACAGTTCGCGAAACAGCCTTGCCAGACCTGTATTGTTGTGGGTTTCCATCTGATCAGCCAGAAAGTCGTAGCGTTCTTGGGCATCAAGTTCCATCTGGTATGCGTGGGCAAGCAGTTCGCCGGCGGATGATATCGGCGCGATGTTGTCATTGGTCGTCATACTGCGAATTCCTCGCCCAAAATTGCCGGATCCTTAAAGGTGTCCTCGACGTGGATATCATAGGGCTTGCGCTTGCCGCGATAGAGGATGCCGACATTGAATCCATCGTCGGTCATGATCCTGCGGGCAGCCCGGGCCGGATCGTCAGTTGCCTCTACCGACGCGCTGTGTGTTTGTGTTTTCCACGAGCTTTCATCCGGGCGGAATGTGACGCAGGGGCTCAATATCTCAACAAAGGAGAACCCAGGATGGCGCACGGCCTCAACAATTGTCTGGGTAGTTGCCTTGATGTTGCCGGAAAACGAGCGGGCAACAAAATTGGCGCCGGATGCAAGGGCAATGACCAGCGGATGAAACGGACTTAGGCCAGTACCGCCAGGGGAAAGGGCGCTATCCCAATCGGGCTCTGTCGTCGGCGAGGGTTGGCCCTTGGTCATGCCATAGACGCGATTATCCATGACAATATAGGTCATGTCGATATTGCGCCGGCAGGCATGTAGGAAATGGTTGCCGCCGATTGAAAAACCATCGCCGTCGCCGCTCATCACCATGACCGTCAAGTCAGGTCGCGCAACCTTGAGGCCGGCGCCGAGTGCCAGCGACCGGCCATGAACACCATGAAAGCCGTAGCAATTCGTGTAGGCGGGAATTCGCGAGGAACAACCGATCCCGGAAATGACCGCTATTTTTTCCGGCGGCGTTCCAAGTTCGGCCAGTGCCTTGGTGGCCGAAAGCAGAACGTGGAAATCACCGCAACCAGGGCACCAGATTGGTGTGATATCCGACTTGTAGTCTCCAGCCTTGAAGGCAGGTTGCTGCTGGACATTCATGATGATTTCCAATCGCGGATTTGATCGCAGATTTCTTTGGGGCCGATCGGTTGCGGACCCGGCCGGTGGAAATGCCGGATCTCTCCTGGCAAATCACATTTGGCGCGGAGGTATTGGTGGAACTGACCGGAATGGGTCTGCTCGACAATCAACGTGCGCGCGGTTTCGCCGAGTTCAGTTAGTAATTCCTGTTTGCGAAGCGGCGCTATGAGCCGCATTGCAATCAGTTTGACGGAGATCCCCTCGTTTGACAGCAACCGCATTGCCTCGCGAGCCGGACCGGCAAGCGACCCCCAGGTCAACAGGTTGAACTCAGGTGGTGACTTGTCCCGAACATTGTGTTCAATCGCGGCCCAATGCTCGCCGTAGTCGAATTTTTCAACCTTGTCGCGGCGCTTGTCCAATTGCTTCTGGTGATCCTCGCCCTTAGTGGACGGCAGTCCGCGGATGCTGTGGGTCAGACCGTCAGCGGTGTATTGGCCACCGGGCAATCCCGGGACTGCCATTGGCGAAATGTTGTCATCGGTGAAGGCATAGCGGTTATATCCTTCCTCGGACACCGACTTGACGGTTTTGCGTTCGGCGATGAAGCCGTTGTCGATCGGGCTATCGATCAGCGCTCGGGCCTGACCGATGGACTGGTCCGACAAGATGATTGCTGCAGTCTGCATGGCCTCTGCCAAATAGACTGCCCATTGCGCGGAAAACAGGCAGTCGCGGACACTAAGCGGTGCAACGACGATATGGGGCGCATCGCCATGGCAGCCGTAAACAGCAATATTGAGGTCCGACTGTTCAGACTTTGTCGGAATTCCAGTGGACGGACCACCGCGCATGACATCAACGACGACGATGGGAACTTCGGAAGCTATTGCCAGGCCCAGGGCCTCTACCATCAGGGATAGGCCTGGCCCCGATGTTGCTGTAATCGAAGCACGTCCGCCAAACGAGGCCCCGATGGCCATGTTGATTGACGCCAGTTCGTCTTCGGCTTGAAGTAGGGCTCCGCCGATCTTCCGGAGCGATGGCGACAGCCATTCCAGCACCTCGGTTGCCGGTGTAATCGGATAGGCTGCTGCAAACCTGACCCCGCCGCGGACGGCACCAAGGCCCACTGCCTCATTGCCTGTTATAAGCCAGCGGCCGTTTCCATTGGTTGATGGTGCGCGTAGCTGGTAGGATTTTCCATAGGCCCTGGCCTGTTGCATCCCAACTTCAAGACAACGGCGGCTGGCATCGATCGCGCCCTGTCCCTTGCTTTCAAGTTTCGATGCAATGACGGCCATAACGATTTCAATTGGCAGACCGGCCAGGCCCGCTGCGATACCGGCGGCAATCATATTTTCACGGCCACCGGGGATGGCGCCGGCAAGTTCCTTTAATTCTGTCTGGGCGAGGGTGGCGCCTGTATTCACAATGATGGCCGGCACTTCACCCGCAGCCGGGTCGCCAATGGCAAGGGCGTTTTCAGCTAGCGGCATTTCCTTGGCAAAGCGGTCGACATTGCGCCAGTCGATGGCAACAAGGAAATCATATTCCTCTGCCGGACAGTCGACTGGACGATTCGCCAGACTGATCAAGGCAGCGGCTTCGCCACCGCGAATCTGTGGGCCTACGGAACGCGTCATCAATCCGTACCAACCTGCCTTGCCGGCTGCCTCGAGGAGAATTGCGCCGGCAGTCAATGCACCGGCACCGCCGCTTCCCACAATCGCAAAAGCTATGCTGTCGCCGGCTGCTTCCGCGGTTTGTGCAACCGTCTCGCGGTCTCTGACTTTTTCCAATACAGCCACGATGTGATTTCCCTATTGACGCTAAATAAGTATTAGAGTACCGTTTTACGATAATAACAAATTGAGGCACTGTCAACTAACCATTCAGCGCCATTAGAAGACCCGCAATGCGGAATATGAAGGGGAAGCAGTAATGGCGCAACGCTGGTTGATGACGGCTCAAAACGAACCGCTGTTGCTCGATGAATTCGAACCGGACGCGCCCGGCGATGGCGAGGTGGTGGTGGGAATTGCCGGCTGCGGTGTATGCCACACCGATCTCGGCTATTATTATGATGGCGTGCGGACAAATCACGCTCTTCCGCTGGCGCTCGGTCATGAAATCAG
>JAHEGF010000181.1 GCA_024645155.1 Phyllobacteriaceae bacterium
GATCCGGGAAAAGAACTGCATGACTGGCAGTTGTGGCGGGACCTATGGGAAGACGCGCGGACCCGTCTGGCGACGCAGCCCCATGTGAATATTCACCGCTGGACTTCGGATGCACCCTATTGCGCATAAGCAGGAGAGACCTCAATGGCAGAATTTGTTCGCCTTGACCGATCGGATAATGTCGTCACCGCGGTGCGTGCGCTGGAGGCCGGGTCAGCGATAGAATCCGTGACGACAAACGGGTTGATTCCGCGTGGCCACAAGATAGCGACTGCACCCATAGCGCGCGGAGAAGACATTCGGAAATATGCGCAGATCATCGGATATGCGTCGGCTGATATCGCGCCGGGCGATCATGTCCATACCCACAACACCGAATTCAGGAATACTGCCGGAACATACGAGTTTTCCACCGATCTGCGACCGGTTGCCGAAATCCCGGTTTCAAAACGCGACACGTTCATGGGATTTCGCCGCAAGAACGGCAAGGTTGGAACACGCAACTACATTGCCGTGCTGACTTCGGTGAACTGCTCGGCAACGGCTGCGCGCATGATCAGCTCGGCGTTCGGCCCCGAGGAGCTGGCTCCCTATCCCAACGTTGACGGGGTCGTTGCCTTCGTGCACGGAACCGGTTGCGGCATGGCAGGTTCCGGCGATGGTTTTGACGCCTTGCAACGGGTCATGTGGGGCTATGCGCGCCATCCCAATCACGCCGGCGTCCTGATGGTCGGCCTGGGCTGTGAAATGAACCAGATAGACTGGCTGCTCGAAGCCCATGGCATCGAGAAGGGCCCGTTGTTTCATGCCATGAACATCCAGGACGTTGCAGGCCTGCGCCGCACCATCGAACTGGGTATAGAAAAGGTGCGGGCAATGCTGCCGGAGGCAAACAAGGCCACGCGCGAGCCCTGTCCGGTGTCGGAACTGACGGTTGCGTTGCAGTGCGGCGGCTCGGATGCCTGGTCTGGTGTTACCGCCAATCCCGCGCTTGGCCACGCGTGCGATCTTCTGGTCGCACAGGGAGGCACCGGTGTGCTCGCGGAGACGCCTGAAATCTACGGCGCCGAACACCTGTTGACCCGCCGTGCGGCCAGCCGGCAGATCGGCGAGAGGCTCATCGGGCTGATCGAATGGTGGAAGGATTATACGGTGCGCAATCTCGGCTCGATGGACAACAACCCAACGCCGGGAAACAAGAAGGGCGGGTTGACCACGATCCTTGAAAAGTCGCTTGGTGCGGCAGCGAAGGGAGGCACCACACCGCTGAACGGCGTCTACAAATATGCTGACATGATAACCTCAAGGGGCTTCGTCTTCATGGATTCGCCCGGTTACGATCCGGCGTCTGTGACCGGGCAGATCGCGTCGGGGTGCAATGTTGTCGTATTCACCACCGGCCGGGGTTCGGCATTCGGTTCCAAGCCCGCTCCCTGTATCAAGGTGGCGACCAACACGGAAATGTATCAGCGCATGACCGAAGACATGGACATCAATGCCGGCACCATGCTTTCCGATGGAGCCACACTTGAAGGGAAAGGCCGCGAGATTTACGACATGATCCTGAGGGTTGCGTCGGGGGAGCAATCGAAATCCGAGGCACAGGGCCTCGGTGACCATGAATTCGTTCCCTGGCAGATCGGGGCGACGATGTGAGCATGAGACCAGCGGCTTTCGGTAATATGGGCTCCGGCGGCACGCGGGCCGAAAAATGTTTCTCCAGGGCCGGTTTGCCCGTTCCCGTCTTCGAGCGTCACCCACAGGAGATTGGGATATTCGCCGAGACGAAGGGTGCGGATCGATTTGACGAGTGCCATCGCGGGTCATTCCTTGAAGATTGTCGTCCGGATAATTGTTTGACTGAACGCGAAAGTTCAAGCGCAAAGACCACTGTAGCGGAGCGCCGGCATGAAACCGCTTGAGGCATTGGATACAAGGCAGGTCGCGTTCTATCGCGACACTGGCTATCTGCTGCTTGAAAACCGCGTTCCCATGGACATCATTTTGGAAATACGCACCGAAATAGCCCGGTTCGTCGAGGAATCCCGGAGTCTGACGGAACCGAATGACCGGCTGGATCTGGAAGACAGCCACACGCCGGAAAATCCAAGGGTTCGCCGGATCAAGCTGCCGCATACGATCAGTGACGTGATGAAAAAGCTGCTTTATTCGGATCACATACTGGCTCCCGTGCGGGACCTGATCGGCGCCGATGTGCGGCTGCACACAACCAAACTCAACATGAAATCGGCCGGATATGGTGCAGCAATCGACTGGCACCAGGACTTCGCCTTTTATCCGCATACCAACAGCGACGTTCTGGCGGTGGGCGTTATCATTGACGACATGTCGGAAGAAAACGGCCCGCTGATGGTATTTCCCGGCTCACACAAGGGACCGATCCACAACCACCACGCAAACGGGGTCTTTGCAGGTGCCATTGATCTGAAAGCGTCGGGGCTTGATGTCAACGACGCGGTGGCGCTGACCGGTCCGGCCGGTTCAATCTCGATACATCACGGGCACATCATCCATGGCTCGGCGCTCAATACATCCGGCCGCGACCGGCGCCTGCTTTTCTACGAAACGATGGCGGCAGATGCCTTTCCGATCCAGGGTTCGACGACAAAATTCGATTCAATCGAGGATTACGACACGCGCATCCTGTGCGGGAAACCGACGCTCGAACCAAGGCTGGAGCCGGTACCGGTGCGCATTCCGCAACCGCAACCGGCGCTGAACCGTTCCATTTACGAAATCCAGAAGAACGCAGGATCGGCTAATCCGGCCGGCAAACCTGACCCAGAAACCGGATAAGAAGGAAACCTACAAATGACAAAACCGGCAATCGGATTTATCGGCCTTGGCCTGATGGGTTCTGCGATGGTCCAGAGGCTTCTCGACCGCGGCTACGCGCTTACTGTGGTCGCCAACAGGTCCCGTGCAAACGTGGAAAAGGCGATCGCCCGCGGTGCCCGGGAAGTGAAGACTGCGCGGCAGGTTGCGGAGAATTCCGATGTCATCATGCTTTGCGTTGATACCTCGGCATCCGTCGAGGCCCGGATGTACGGGGACGACGGGGTTATTGCCGGCCTGAAACCCGGAGCAACGGTTATAGATTTCGGCACCTCGCTGCCGGGATCGACACGCAGGATCGGCGAAGCTGTCGCCAAGAAAGGCGCCGCCTATCTCGATGCCCCGCTTGGCCGGACACCATCGCATGCCGCAGAGGGCAAGTTGAACATCATGTGTTCCGGTGACGAAACGGCATTCAAGGCTGTCCGCCCGGTCCTCGAGGACGTTGGCGAGAACATTTTTCACCTCGGTGCGCTGGGTGCTGGACATACGATCAAGCTGCTCAACAATTTTTATGCGATGACCACGATGTCGGCGCTTGGCGAGGTGTTTGCGATGGCCGATCAGGCAGGGGTATCGCGCCAGTCCCTTTACGATGTCATGGCAGCCGGCCCGAACCGCTCGGGAATGATGGATTTCATGAAAGCCTATGCGATCGATGGCGATCCCGAGCAGCTTGCATTCTCCATTCGCAATGCCCGCAAGGACGTCACCTACTACGCCACGATGGTCGAGGAAAGCGGCGGCGCCTCGATCATGTCGGCGTCAACCAGGCTGGTGCTCGGACTTGCAACCAATGGCGGTCATGGAGATGAAATGGTGTCGCAACTGGTCGACTTCTTTTCCTCGCTTGCGCCGCGCAATGACTGACCGGTGTCGCGCCGGCGGGGATTGCTCCGGGGCTGAGAGTTAATGGCGGGAACCGCGCCGCAACCAAACCAGAACCGGCCGATGGCGGGCATCGCGCTGATGCTGTCAGCCTATTTCGTTTTCTCGTGCATCGACGTGAGCGCAAAATGGCTGTCGCTGGCCGGAATTGCCGCCATGCAGCTGGCGTTCATGCGCTACTTCTGGCATTTCGTCATTTCCGCGGGCCTGATCGCCCGCGAGGGAATGGCGTTAAGCCGGTTCGGAGCGGACCGGATGGCCCTGGTACTGATCCGCTCGGTAGCGCTGATGGGGTCGACTGTCTTCAACTTCATTGCCGTGCGCTACCTGCCGCTGACACTGACATCGACCATCCTTTTTTCGGCGCCGTTGATCATATGCGCGCTGTCGGGTCCGGTTTTGGGTGAACGCGTCGGAATCTGGCGCTGGCTTGCCGTGGTAACCGGTTTTTGCGGCGTGCTCATTGCCATCAGGCCCTTTGATGCGGGTTTTCATTGGGCTGTTTTTCTATCGCTTTGCGGCGCGTTCTGCTTTGCCGCCTATTCGTTGATCACAAGAAAACTGTCAGGCCTGGTGTCGGCTGGAACAATGCAGCTCTACAGCGGCCTGGTCGGATCCGTACTGCTTGCGCCGTTCGCGTTCATACAGTGGCAGAGCCCGGAAACGGGACTTAACTGGGCGCTGATGTTCGGGCTCGGTTTTTTCGGCTGGCTTGGCCACGAGATGCTGACCCGTGCGCACAGTTTTGCCCCGGCAAGTACCCTGTCGCCGTTTTCTCATGCATTCATCATCTATCTTGGTGTCTGGAGTTTCTTCGTATTCGGCACCCTGCCGGACAAGTGGACCGTGATCGGTGCGATCGTCATTTCGGCTTCGGGCCTTACGATCTGGCTGCGCGAGCGCCGGTTGGCACGGGCCGTTACCCATGGACCCGGCCGGGAGATCCACACATGACCGCAAGGAAATCTTTGCAGCCGGTGGTTCGGCCCTGCATAATGGGGATGGATACCAGTTCGTTTCGTCACGGGATCGAAAGGCCAGCGGCAGAACGGAATTAGCTTCGGCTGGCCGGGAATATTGAGGAGACACCATATGCGAGCTGGAGTGATCGGTCTTGGCGACATGGGCAGCGGCCTTGCAAAGAACCTTGTCGGGAACGGTTTTGAAACCTGCGGTTTCGATGTCAGCGAAGCGCGGATGACGGCGTTTACCGAGATGGGCGGGATTGCTGGTACCAATGCCGCTGATGTCGGCCGCAACGCTGATGCGGTCTTCGTCATGGTGATGACCGGGCAGCAGGCAAAGTCGGTGATCCTTGGCGACGGTCTGGTGACGACACTTGATCCCGGATCGGCCGTCATCCTGTCAGCGACCATCAAGCCCTCGGAGGCGCGGGAAATCGGTGCAGCAATGGAAGGAAGCGGTATCCATCTGATCGACAGTCCGGTCAGCGGCGGTTTTCCCGGTGCGCAAGGCGGAACGCTGACGATGATGGCGGCAGGCGCCGCCGATGTGCTCGATATCTACCGGCCGGTCATGGAGGCGGTGTCGAAAACGATTCACCGGGTTGGCAGCAGCGCCGGTGACGGCCAGACCGTCAAGGCCTGTCTGCAATCGGTGATCGGCTCGATATTTTCGGCCACTTTCGAGGCGGCTGCCCTTGCAGCGAAGGCCGGAGTTGCCGGGCAGGTGCTGTACGATGTTATCTCGACGTCGGGTGCGGGCTGCGGCGTGGCAAATACTGCTTTGGAAAACATCATTGACCGCAAGTTCGAAGGGACCGGCAGCCATATCGCCACCATGCACAAGGACCTGACGATTTCGCTCGACATGGCTCGCGAACTGGGCGTGCCGCTGCATACGGCTTCGACTGCCATGCAGCTTTTCCACGCGGGAAAGACCAAGTATCCGAATGGCGACAACTGGATCGTGACGCGTGTCATCGAAGAAATTGTCGGGGCGGAGTTGCACCGCTGACAGTGGAGGACCGCAATGAAACTGGGCGTAATATGTGACGGCATCAGCCGCGACCTGGCCCATGCTCTTGATGTCATGGACGAATTCAGGCTCGACCATGCCGAACTGCAATTTGTCTGGGACAAGGAGGTTGGCGATCACACAGAACAGGAGATCGCCGATATCAAGGCCTTGCTTGAAAAGCACAACAAACCGGTTTCCTGCCTTTCACGGCATGTATTTGCAGGGCTGACAACGGCAAACCGGCCCGGCGATGCGCAGCACAGTGCACACATGGAAGCGCTCAAGCGCGTCATCGGCATGGCGCACGAACTAGGTTCGCCGCTGGTCCGCATCATGACTTCGAAAAAGGAGCAGATCCTTTGGGGGCGCAATGGTGCCGAGAAATGGAATGTCACGCACGGCGCCTGGGACACGCTGCCACCGCTGATTGCGCCAGCTGTCGAACTGGCGCGCAACGAAAGTGTCACCCTGGTTGTCGAAACCGGCAACGGCACGATGGTCAATTCCAACTACACGGCTCGCCGGCTGATCGATGAACTGGATGCGAAGGACACGCTGAAAGTCTTGTGGGATCCGGCAAACAATTGCTGGTGCCACGAGCTGGCATATCCGGATGGTTATGACGAGGTGCGCGACGGCTATCTCGGCCATGTTCACATCAAGGATGTCAAGGTTGATACGCCACGGGCGACGCTGGAGGTGCGCGAAATGGGCAAGGGACAGCTTGCACCGCTATTCAAGCCGATGGCCGACGCGCTACGCCGCGACAAATACGAAGGAGTAATCTCGTTTGAAAGTGTCTATCATCCCGGCAACGGGAATTTCGAAGCCGGTTTCCGGCAATCCATCGGGCTGTTCCGCGAGTTGTTCGGATAGCGTTCGCTGGCGGACGGAAATGCGGGCGCCGGTGATCGCCGCATGACACCATTGCGGAGAGATCGATTTGCCTGAAGTCAGACTAGCGCTTGTCGGTGCGGGGGTCATAGGCAGGCGCCATATTGAGGCAATCGGGCGCCAAGATGGCGCCCGGCTGGCAGCGATTGCCGATCCTGGGCCGGACTCAGCGGGATTGGCGCGCGAGTTGAAGGTTCCGCATTTTACCGATTACCGGGAAATGCTTGATACCGTCAGGCCCGATGGCGTCATCGTGG
>JAHEGF010000182.1 GCA_024645155.1 Phyllobacteriaceae bacterium
ATTGCCCGTCAGCAGGGTGCCGCCGGTGTCGATATCGGCGCCCAGGTTGAAGCACCGGTCGAAACTGCGGTTGAAGCACCGGCTGAAGCAGCAGCCGAGGCGCCGGCTAAGGAAACTCCGGTTGAAGCAGCAGCCGAGGCACCGGCTGAGGAAACTCCGGCGCCTGAATCCGAGGCAAAAACTGCTGCGGGCAAGAAAAAGCCGACAGCTTCAACCGAAGAAACCGTTGCACTAGCGGAAGAACCGGCTGCCGAAGAAGGCAAAACGGAAAACTGATCAAAGCAGGCGATGACCTTGCCCACCGGTGGCTTGACCGCAGCCGGACGGGCGACATTGCCGGATGAAAAAAAGTTCAAGAGGTATTCTGATGGCTATCTCAGCATCACAGGTCAAGGAACTGCGCGACGCCACAGGCGCCGGCATGATGGATTGCAAGGCAGCATTGACGGAGACGAATGGCGACTTGGAGGCTGCGGTCGACTGGTTGCGCAAGAAGGGCATCGCAAAAGCCGACAAGAAGTCTGGTCGGACCGCTGCAGAAGGTTTGATTGGTGTCGCAAGCGATGGCAAATCTGCCGTTGTTGTGGAAGTCAATTCCGAAACCGATTTCGTTGCGCGGAATGACGCCTTCCAGGAAATTGTTCGCAATGTTGCGGCAGTGGCACTTCGAACGGACGGAACGGTCGACGCCGCTGGTGCTGCGCATTACCCCGGATCTTCTAAATCCGTTACGGGCACGATTACCGATGCCATCGGTACTATCGGCGAGAACATGGCGTTACGCCGGACTGCAAAATTGGCGGTCGAAGAGGGCGCCGTTGCAACCTATATTCACAATTCGATCGTCGATGGTCTCGGAAAAATCGGCGTTTTGGTAGGTGTCAAGACAAGCGGTGATGCAGAGGCTGCACGTGCTTTCGGGCGTCAGGTTGCCATGCACGTCGCTGCGACAAATCCGCTTGCATTGACTGCCAGTGAAATCGATCCGGCGCTTGTCGGGCGTGAAAAAGCGATTTTCTCCGATCAGGCCCGTGCATCTGGCAAGCCCGAAAACATTATAGAAAAGATGGTCGAAGGCAGGTTGCGCAAATACTTTGAGGAAGTTGTCCTGCTCAAGCAGGCATTCGTCATCAATCCGGACCTGACGGTGGAAGCAGCACTCAAGGAAGCAGAGAAAGATATCGGTGCGCCGGCAGAAATCGCCGGCTTTATCCGCTTCGCCCTCGGCGAGGGGATCGAAAGGGAGCAAAGCGACTTTGCTGCCGAGGTAGCTGCGGCTGCAAAAAGCTGACACCAGCCGGTTTCAGGTGGGAATTGTCGAAGGGCACCGCGTGACAACACGGTGCCCTTCGTGTAATCGCAGTTTGAAATCGATCAATCGGAGAACGTGTCATGCCCGAGAAACCCCGTTATCGCCGGGTGGTCTTGAAAGCCTCGGGCGAGGCGTTGATGGGCGAGCAGGGTTTCGGCATAGATGTCTCTGTTTCCGATCGCATTGCCTCTGATATTCAAAAGGCCCGTGAACTAGGGGTAGACATCGCGGTTGTTATTGGCGGCGGTAATATTTTCCGTGGCGTTGCAGTAGCATCCGACGGTGGCGAACGGGTAACCGGCGACCATATGGGCATGCTGGGAACTGTTATCAATTCGCTTGCATTGCGCACATCTCTGCGCAAGCTCGGTGTCGATACGGTGGTCCTGTCAGCCATTGCCATGCCGGAAATCTGCGAGTCGTTTTCGCAACGCAAGGCCATGGCCTATCTGAAGGCGGGCCGGGTCGTCATTTTTGCCGGCGGCACCGGCAATCCGTATTTTACCACCGATTCTGCCGCTGCTTTGCGAGCTGCGGAAATCGGCGCCGATGCGCTGTTCAAAGGCACCCAGGTTGATGGTATCTATTCAGCCGATCCGAAAAAGGATGGCAACGCGGAACGTTTCGAACACATGACGCACGACGATGTTCTTCGCCGGGGATTAGCGGTAATGGACACGGCAGCGGTAGCCCTTGCGCGTGAGAACCACATTCCGATAATCGTGTATTCGATACACGAGCAGGACGGTTTGGTTGACATACTGAATGGTGCAGGGCGTTGCACGGTGGTTTCAGACAGCTAGGACCAGGAAATCTAACGGGAGGCAGGAGATGACAAGTTCTGTCGATTTTGGTGATATAAAGAGAAGAATGGATGGTGCGGTCAACGCATTCAAACACGACATCGCTGCATTGCGAACGGGACGCGCCTCGGCAAATCTACTCGATCCAGTGCATGTCGAGGCCTACGGTTCAAAAGTTCCGCTAAGCCAAGTCGGAACAATAACAGTGCCGGAGCCTCGGCTGATTTCCGTCAACATATGGGACAAGGCGCTGGTATCCCATGCCGACCGGGCAATCCGCGAGGCAAATCTAGGATTCAATCCGATTACGGATGGCACGACGCTTCGCATCCCGCTTCCCGAACTGAATGAGGAGCGCCGCAAGGAACTTGTCAAACTCGCGCATCAATACGCGGAAAACTCGCGTATTGCCGCGCGCCACGTTCGCCGCGACGGAATGGAAGTTTTGAAGAAGGAAGAAAAAGACGGCGACATCGGCAAGGACGAGCATCATGAATTGTCGGATCGCGTTCAAAAAATGACAGACTCTACAATTGCGGAAATTGATGAATTGCTGGGTCATAAAGAGATCGAGATCATGCAGGTCTGACCTGCGGAAATGACGATCAATCGGCATCGGTGCCGGGTTAGGGCTGGCTGGATTTGAATCGCTCTATACCAGAACACATCGCTATCATCATGGATGGCAACGGTCGTTGGGCCCAAATGCGCGGCAAGCCTCGCGCTTTTGGGCATGAAGCGGGTGTAGAAGCATTACGCAATACAGTGCGCGGCGCCGGAGAACTCGGTATTAAATGGCTCACCGTTTATGCATTTTCATCGGAAAACTGGTCACGGCCACGTTCTGAAGTGCGTGACCTGATGACGTTGCTGAAGATATTCATCCGCCGCGATCTGAAGGAAATTCATCGCGAAGGTGTTCGCGTTCACGTCATAGGTGAGCGCGAAAGCCTGTCTGCAGATATCCGCTCCCTGCTAGAAGAAGCCGAAAAACTGACGGTTAACAACGTAAACATGAATGTCGTCATTGCATTCAATTACGGATCCCGGGACGAGATCACACGCGCGGCAATTCGCATGGCAGCTGGGATATCGGCAGGAAACCTCGATCCGAAAGCGGTCGGTCCGGAGGATTTCGAGCAATATCTCGATACGGCCGGCATTCCCGATCCTGATCTCATAATCCGCACCGGTGGTGAACAGCGCCTGTCAAACTTCCTCCTGTGGCAAGCCGCGTATTCGGAGTTTGTCTTTTTTCCGTTCTTTTGGCCGGATTTCAACAAATCGAGCCTCGTCGAGGCAATCCACACCTTTTCCGAACGTGAGCGGCGTTTTGGCGGCCTGGACGCAAAGGTGAAGGCATCCTGATGGCATGTCTGTTTCAGCCATCGGCAAAGCAGGGTGAAAATTGAGCAACCTGCAGCAACGCATTATTTCGGCAATTGTTTTGGGCGCTGCCGTATTGGCATTGACTTGGATTGGGGGAACGCCGTTCCGGGCGCTCGCAGTCATTGCCGGTGCCGCGATCCTCTACGAATGGTACGCCATGGCCGGTATCTGGGCACAACTGCCGCGGGCCGGCCTGCATGCTGTAGGATATGCCGCAATCGGTCTCGCAGTTCTTGGCGGCTACGGTCATGCCGCGGTTCTGACCGCTTTTGGTGTTGTGACGGGAATTGCGTTGATTGCCGCGTTTGTTGACAAAAATGATTACTGGATTGCTGGCGGACTGGCCTATGCGGCAATGTCTGCAATCGCGTTGGCAGGCCTTCGTGGCGACGGTGCCGACGGTCTGGTAACACTATTGTTCCTGTTTGCCGTCGTCTGGTCTACAGATATTTTCGCTTATTTTAACGGCCGTTCACTAGGCGGGCCAAAGCTGGCGCCCCGGATTTCCCCAAACAAAACCTGGAGCGGCGCGATCGGCGGAACGGCAGCGGCGATCGCCGCAGGCCTGGCAGTGGTTATGTATTTCACACCTGGTAGGGGGGGATTGGCTTTGCCCTTGCTTGTATTGATTTTGTCGGCAGGATCGCAGATCGGAGATCTGTTCGAGTCGTGGATCAAGAGGCATTTTGGCCGCAAGGATTCAAGTCAGCTTATTCCAGGTCATGGCGGTGTCATGGATCGCGTTGACGGACTTGTGGTTGCCGCAATGTTGCTCTACGTGATTACACTCATGTCAGGCTGGGGAATCACCGGCACCAGGTAATTGATCCGGTAGTCTCAAAACGTGTGAATGATTGGCTTCTCCGGACGAATCTCAATAAGAATGCTTGCACGACGAATGGGACGAACGATCCATCAGATGAATTGCGGATGCTAAATTGACCGATATTTTTTTTACTGTCTTCTCGATCGACGGACTGCTGATTGGCACCATTCTCCCTTTTTTAATAGTGTTGACCGTTGTGGTTTTCGTCCATGAAATGGGGCATTACCTTGTTGGACGATGGTGCGGGATCGGTGTCGACGCATTCTCGATCGGATTTGGTCCCGAGTTGGCCGGATATACTGCGGCAAACGGCACACGATGGAAACTGTCGGCAATTCCGTTGGGCGGATACGTCAAGTTCATGGGTGAAATGACTGTTTCGGGCAACCCGGATCCGGATTTGCCGGATTCGCTCACTGCCGAACAACTGAAGTCGGCGTTTCATGTGCAGCCGGTGTGGAAACGCGCTTTGACCGTTGTCGCCGGGCCGATGGCTAATTTCATTCTGGCCATTGCTGTTTTTGCAACAATGCTGGCGTTCAACGGCCGATATATCCATGACCCGGTTGTCGCCGAGGTAATGCCGGGCAGTGCTGCAGATGTGGCCGGATTTCAGCCGGGAGACCGGTTTGTTTCACTGGATGGCCAGACTGTCGATACATTTGCCGATATTCAACGCTACGTTTCCCAACGCGCCGAGGTGCCGATTGCGATCGTTATGCGGCGCGACGGTAAAGATCTGGATTTCACGCTGACGCCGCAACTCAGGGAAATCGAGGACGCGCTGGGCAACAAGGTCAAGATCGGCTTGCTTGGTGTCGCCAACAGCGATGAGGCCGGCAATGGCCGGCTTGTCAGATATGGGGTTGTCGAATCGGTTGGGCAGGCAGTTTTGCAAACTTGGGCAGCTATAGAGGGAACAGGGGCGTTCCTTGCCCGATTTGCCGTGGGCCGCGAAGACAAATGCCAGCTTGGCGGGCCCGTCAAGATTGCCGACATGGCCGGGCGAGCCGCTCAGAAAGGCGTATTGTGGGTCGTCCAGTTGGTAGCGCTGCTTTCAATTGGTATTGGCATACTGAATCTGTTTCCGATTCCACCGCTCGATGGCGGCCATTTGCTGTTCTACGGAGTAGAATCAGTCATCCGCGGCCCGGTGCCAACTGCGGTATTGGAACTGTTTTACCGAATCGGATTTTTCATGGTGCTGGCGTTCATGGGTTTTGTTTTCTGGAACGACTTGTTCGCCTGCTGATCACGAAATCAGTCAGGAATCCATAAAATTTGACACAAAATTTACCATCCGAACCAAAAGGCGTGTCCCGAAAGACACGTTTTGGCATTAAGTAAACGCAAATTAACCTGAACCCTTGCGTGTAGGGAAAATACCGGTAATACGGTATGAGAAACAAGCACATGAATATGCACGCTCGTCTGGCGACACTAAGAATTTAGAGGGCCTTTCTTCCGTATGAAACCAGCGTCGAGATTTTTGGGGGCGGCATCGGCTGTAGCGATGTCAGTCGGAATGGCGGGACTTGGGGGCGTCGCCCTTCAGACCGGCCTTGTTTCTGTTGCGCAGGCGGCTGTCGTCAGCTCCATTGATGTCAGCGGCAACCGCCGCGTTGATGACGAAACCATTCGCAGCTATGTAAACATCAAACCCGGCCGCAGTTTTTCCAATGCAGATATTGACGATGGTGTGAAGCGCCTTTTTGCAACCGGCCTGTTTGCCGACGTACGCATAAATGTTTCCGGCCGCACACTCCTTATCGTTGTCGATGAATATGCGGTCGTAAATCAGGTTCTGTTCCAAGGTAACAAGAAGATCAAGGACGTGGATCTGGCGCGCGCTACGCAGCTTTCTCCGCGCGGCACCTTTACCAATGAACAGCTGGAAGCAGATGCCGAAGCCATCCGCGGCGCCTATGATGCAATAGGCCGCAGCGACGCTGTGGTTACCACTCAAATTATCGATCTTGGCGAAAATCGCGTCAACGTCGTGTTTGAAATCAATGAAGGCGGCCGCACTAAGATTGCTACTATCAGTTTTGTCGGCAACAACGCCTTCAGTGATCGTCGGCTTCGCGATGTGATTTCAACAAAGCAGTCAAACTTCCTTTCGTTCATGTTCCGCGACGATGTCTACGATGAAAACAAGTTGCGGGCCGACGAGGAAACATTGCGCCGCTATTACTACAACCGCGGCTATGCCGATTTTCAGGTGATTTCGTCATCAGCGGATCTTGATGACGCCAACAACCAGTACGTTATTTCCTTCACGATAGAAGAAGGAGAGCGGTACACATTTGGCGATGTAGAAATCGAAAGTACCGTTACGGGTATCGACGGCGCTTCGATGCGCCCGCTGCTGGAAACCCGTCCTGGCAAGGTCTACAGCGCCAAGAATGTGGAAGATACGATCATTGCCATTACCGAACGGGTGGCTGAGGAGGGCTATGCATTTGCCCAGGTCACTCCGCGCGGCGATCGCAATTTCGAAAATCGCACGATTTCCGTGATTTATA
>JAHEGF010000183.1 GCA_024645155.1 Phyllobacteriaceae bacterium
CGGCTGGGATCCGGACGGAACCATTTCCGGCATCCTGCGCTTCACACGCTACTTCTAATCGACTTCACGGTTGATGAAGCGAAACCCGGCAGGCAACTGCCGGGTTTTGTTTTGCCCGGTTTCCAGCGAGTGGACACATTCGGTTCGTCCTTGATATTTCCGCAGACTTCCGGCAATTGAGCGTCAGGCCAGCATCGTTCAATGACTGTTTGCTGCTATCCGGAATAACGCGCGGTCTATCCACTTGCGGCCACCGCGGCGGTGGCCTTGTAGCTGCGGCGGGGAAAACAAATCATGCGCAACTGGAAAAAATGGATCTGGCCTTGCATAATCACCACTGCGTTGCTGACCGTGTTATCGCTATGGTTCGAGGCGGTTGCTGCTGCCAGCCAGACGGCAGGGGAGGCGGCAACGCATTTAGCGGTCTACGATACCCTGTTGTCGCCAGGCTGTAGGGAGACAAAATCATGATTGACCTGATCTCGAAGCTTTGGATTCTTATGGTAATTGCATTTCTTGTCGGGATTTATGTCGGCTGGATTACATCACGGCCCAGGACGTCCTGAGTAGTAGAATAGCCGGATAACAACGGAGACGGACCCATGCCAATGCTTGTTCTGCAGACCGTTCTGCTGGTTGCGATCGCGTTCATTCTCGGATGCACGGTTGGGTACATGTTTCGGCTTTGGTTTGGAAAACCCCAAAAGGCTGCATCGGAAGGCGACAGGGAGCCCGCTGCATCTCCAGCGCCAGTGGCCGCGGCAAGTGCCCCGCCGGCACCGGCACCGGCGCCGGTCAAAAGCGATAGAGCAAAGTCCGCCCCTGTTTCACCGGCCGCGGTAAAACCGGCGTCCAAAACGCAAACAAAACGCAAGGCGCCTGCTAAAAAACCGGCAAGGACAAAGACCGCCGCAAAAAGGACGGCCGGCGCAACTGCGAAGGCACCGGCAGGAACGGCCGATACGCATCGCGAACCCGACGATCTCAAGCAGATCAAGGGAATTGGCCGTCAGATAGAAGCCAAGCTCAACGATAATGGCGTCAACACATTTGCGCAGATTGCAAACTGGTCGGCAAGCGATCGCCGGGAAATGAACCAGAAGCTCGTGTTCTCAGGCCGCATTGAGCGTGAAGAGTGGGTCAAACAGGCCAGAAAACTTGCCCGTAGCGGCACAACAACATTTTCCGGCCGCGTTGCCGCAGGTGAAGGGAAATCGTCACTTGGCAAGGCTCCCAGGTCGGGCGGCGGCAAGAAACCGAAAATGCTGAAAAAGGCGCGCCGGGGCAAAGCCGACAAGCTGACCCGGATAAACGGCATCGGCAGCGCCATCGAGAAGAAGTTGTTCGATATCGGTGTCTTTCACTTCGACCAGATAGCGAAATGGTCTGGCGAAGAGGCCGAATGGATTGGCAACGAGATCGGGTTTACGGGCCGGGTCACGCGCGAAAAATGGGTCTCCAAAGCTCAATCCCTCGCCAGGGGAGGCGCGACTGCCAATACCCGCAGCGCCGATGCAGCAAAGGTTGCAGCAAGCCGCAAGGCAACGGCAACGCAAGGACCCAAACGGGGCGGAAAGTAGGCCGGACATAGAAAGCATATTTCCACTGCAGGACCGGTAACTGGTTGCAGTAGTGACCCATTGTTAGATTTAACGTCCTTCCACCCGTTCGATGAATTTCGCGATCCGCTTTGGCAACCCGGCAGTTTCGAGATAGGGCGCATGCCCCTGTCCATCGACGTTAATAGCGACAAGATCCGGATGACGCTTTTCCATTTCAGCTACCGTTTCAGCCGACAGCAACGTGGAATTTGCGCCACGTATCACCAATAGTGGAATTTCCGCAAGTCCCTGAAATTGTGGCCAGAAAACCGGCAACGGCTCATTGAGATTGACGCTTGTGACGGTTTTCAGCAACGCCGGATCATAATCGGTAACCGGGACGCCGTTTTCGTCTCGATAGAATGCGCGGGCGCCGCGTTCCCAATCCGCATCGGTGAGCGATGAAAAGCCGGGTCCACCTGCAGCACGCTGTATTTCGATCGCCTCAGGCCAGTTTTTAGGAATTGGCGCCCACTCCAGATAGGCGCGGATGAGGGCAACGCCGGCTCCTTCGATGACCGGGCCGACATCGTTCAGGATTCCGCATTTTATCAAGCCGGGTCGCATTGCGGCGAGTACGAACATGATCAGGCCGCCACGAGATGTGCCGATGAATGCGCCATGCTCCACATTCAGCGCCGTCAACCCGGCGATGATATCGCGAGCCTCGATGATCGGATCATAATTATGCCAGTTCCTGTCATAGGCCGATTGCCCGCGGCCTCGATAATCGAAGCAGATTACCTGCCTTGGACTGTCCTTTTTTCCGGACAGGTAAAGCGCGAGCTGATGAAAATCACGAACATTGCGCGTCAGCCCCGGAAGACAGATGACCGGACAATTGTCACGGCCTGCCGGTCCATAAATGCGTGCGTGCAGTTTCAGACCGTCCTGAGCCAAATAGAAGAAGTCTGAAAAGCCGTCACTCATAAATACGCCCTTGTGGTTGATCTTCGGGTATATCCTCGCAGACAATGAGGTGAAAGTGCCGGAATACAATTCCCGCGGTTATTGCGCATTCTGCGAGCATTTCCGCTTCCACCCATTTCACAAAGCCTAATGTATCAGGATGAAAATCATGTCAAAAACCGAACGGGAGAAAATGGCTGCCGGTGATTGGTACACGTGCATTAATCCTGAACTTGAGGAAATGCGGATAACGGCACGGAACGCGGTCCACGAACACAATACCCTGCCGCCGGCGCACCGCGGCAATATCGGTCCGCAATTGAAAACCCTGATGCGTACGGTAGCTGCCGACACCTGGATCGAGACACCGTTTCATTGCGCCTATGGCTTCAACATATCCCTGGCTGATGGTGTTTACATCAATGCCGGATGCGTATTTCTCGATACCGCCCCGTTGACGATTGGCAGCGATACCATGCTTGGGCCAGCGGTACAGATTTACTGCGCGCAACATCATCAAGACGCCGAAAAGCGGACAGCCGGCCTCGAAGTTGCCCTGCCGGTGACAATTGGCAGGCGGGTCTGGATTGGCGGCGGCGCGATAATACTTCCAGGTGTGGAAATCGCGGATGATTCAATTGTCGGGGCCGGTAGCGTTGTCGTGAAAAACGTGCCTGCTGGCGCAAGGATCGCGGGGAATCCGGCCAGACCGCTGGCAAAACCGGTTCGGTGAAACGCCATCGGGCGCCGCCAGCTATTGCCGCAAATCTTTCGAAATTGCCAGACGGTCGGTAATGCGTACCTGGTAGACTTGATAGTTTTCCATGACACGCTGGACGTAGTTACGTGTTTCGGTAAACGGGATGCGTTCGATCCAGTCGACTACCGTTTCCAGGCTTTTGCCACGCGGATCACCATAGCGTTCTGCCCACTCGGCAGCTCTGCGCGGTCCCGCATTGTAGCCGGCAAATGTCAAAACATAGGAACCGTTGAAGCGTTCCAGCTGCTCGCCAAGATACGCCGAACCAAGGGTCGCATTATAAGCTGAATCGGTGGTCAGCTTTGCTCGTGCGTAGCGCAGGCCGGTTTTCCGCGCCATCTGCTTTGCAGTACCAGGCAGCAATTGCAGCAGACCCCGCGCACCGGCACCCGAAACTGCACCCGCGTTGAATTCGCTTTCCTGCCGGGCAATCGCATAGGCGAGGGCTTTCCGCTGCCCGTCAATTTTCGCATCGGGCGGTATGGCACCCAGCGGATGGGCAAGAGCGCCGACATCGATACCGCGCGCGGCCGCGATCTTACCGACCTTCAGCGCCATGTGATGATTGCCGGCGCGTTCGGCCATCACCGCCAAAAGCGCCAGCTCACCGGCATCATTAAGCTTGCCGGCGAGGTCGATGTAGAAACGATTGGCACGGCTGCCGTGATCAGCCGCCTCTAGGCGCTGAATGGCCTGAACCGAAATGTATTTCTCAAATTTTGTGCGATCAGCAGAAGAGGGGCGCGGATAGGAAATCGGCAGCGTTTGCCTACCGAGTTTTGCGGCGGCTACCTGGCCGTAAAATGCCGTTGGATAACGCGCTGCCATTTCATAGTAGGTTTGTGATTTTCCGGGTCCGCCGGCCTCTGCCGCGCGTCCGAGCCAGTAGTAGCCACGCGCATTTGATATGGCCCCTTCGGCAACTTCTACCACCCGTGCAAAATGCATCGCCGAAGTCTTTGCATCATTAAGCGCACGAAGTGCAAACCAGCCTGCATGAAATTCCGCATCGGCAATATCTGCCGGAGCCTGCGCCTTGTGCGTTGCTGCGACCTGGTAGGCAAGCTTTGCATCGCCCTGGTCAAGCAGTTCGCGCGACAAGACCCTGCGCTCGAACCACCACTCGGCCGGATCAATCAGTTCGGATTGATTGAACCGCGCATTGATCATGACCGCTGCTGCATCGCGGAACCTGTCACGGCGGCGCAGATGGCGAGCCTTGGCAAACACATACCCGGCCGAACGCTGTGAACCAGGTACCGCATCAAGCAACGCGCCGGCATTCTTCTGGTTTCGTGAAACGGCAGCCCACGCGTTGTAGAGCGATGTGGCGCCCGCAAGGGAGGCTACCCGTTGGGCCGAGCGAACGCGGTTTTCATAGTGCATGCGCTCCATGCGGTACCGGTGCGCTGATTGCGGAATAAGTTTGCCGAATTCGCGGATGATCGTTGTTTCGTCTTTCGCGTCCATCTTGGCCGTACGCCAGAAAGGAACAAGGATTGCGCTAGCGGATTTGGGTTGCCCGGAAGAAACAAACGCCCGGGCAAGCACGATAATGCCGTCTGCGGTCTGTGGCTGGGTATCGCCAAATGCCGCAAGCACCCCGCTTGCTGGCGGGTTTTCGCGTGCCAATGCTTGTTCGCTGTTGTCGCGCAGCTTGTCGGCGCCTGGCCAACCGGCGGTAAGGTGGGCCGCCGCTGCAATCTCCGCGCTCGTAACATCTTCATTACCCGACAGCGCGATAACCCAGGACAAAAGACGGTAGTCCAGTGAACCCCGGGCGAGTTTGTTGCTGATCGCCCGCGCGGTCGGGTAGTCGTTTTTCGAAACCGCGTCCAGTCCGGATTTCAGCAGTTGCAGGCTGGCGGCGGTGGGGCGGCTCACCTCCGAATAATTGGCGGCACGCACAACCGAAGCGGTCGAAGTTTTGTCGGCACCGATAATTTGTTCGACAGTAAGCGGAGCTTTCGGCCGTGCATTCTCGGTAGCTGCGGGAAAAGCGGCTGCAACAACCAGGATTGGCACAATCACGGCTGCGGAAACGATACCGCGAATGGCTGTGTCTGATGTACTCAAGGGTCCGGATACTCCAAATATCCGCGCAAATTTGCGCGCAATTTGCGGCAAAGATAGGGATCGGGCGTGAAAACTCCGTAAACGGTTTGTAAACAGGAAGGCTAAAATGCCAGTTATCCGATACACCGGCCGGGATTCGCTGTTGGCGTATGCTTCCAATTGGCGCTGAAAGGTTCTAGAAACGCCGGGTTCACCGGCAGGCACGTGCCTGCCATTAAATTTTGTTGGAGTACCGATCATGTTTAGAGGATCGCTTACCGCACTTGTCACACCATTTTCCGAAGATGGTGCGGTCGATAAAAAAGCGTTCCGTGATTTTGTCGAGTGGCAGATTTCGGAGGGGACAACAGGCCTCGTACCGGTTGGCACCACGGGCGAGTCGCCAACGCTGGACCATCGCGAACACCGCGAAGTCGTCGAGCTATGCGTGGAAACGGCAGCCGGGCGTGTTCCGGTCGTTGCCGGTGCGGGTTCAAACAATACGACCGAGGCTGTCGAACTCGTACAACATGCCGAAAAAGTTGGCGCAGATGCCGTGCTGGTGGTGACACCCTATTACAACAAGCCCAACCAGCGCGGGCTCTATGAACACTTCGCAACGGTGGCCAGGGTAACTTCACTACCGATACTCATTTACAACATTCCGCCGCGTTCGGTGATCGACATGACACCGGCAACCATGGGCAGGCTGGTCGCCGATTTTCCGAATATTCGTGGCGTGAAAGACGCAACCGGCAAGATCGAGCGCGTCACCGAGCAACGGCTATCCTGCGGCAAGGACTTCATCCAGCTTTCGGGAGAGGATGCATCAGCGCTGGGGTTTAATGCCCACGGCGGCGTTGGCGCTATATCGGTAACAGCGAATGTGGCGCCGGGTCTTTGCGCAAAATTTCAGGACGCCTCACTGTCGGGAGATCGCGATACGGCATTGGCACTTCAGGACCGGCTGATGCCGCTGCATCAGGCTATTTTTCTCGAAGCCGGTGTTTCGGGTGCAAAATATGCGTTGTCACGGCTTGGCCGGATACACAACGTTCTGCGCAGTCCAATGGTTCCCGTTGACCAGCAGACCGCCGGTGCCATCGATGCGGCAATGCGGAGCGCCGGGATCCTTAATTGAGGATCGTTGCGGCGATGACTTATGGCCAAGTTCAAGGAAAATCCCAACAACCGTGTCGTTGCGGAAAACCGCAAGGCACGGTTTTCCTATGAGGTCCTCGATACGGTTGAGGCGGGGCTCGTCCTGACCGGAACCGAGGTCAAGTCGTTGCGTACCGGTCATGCCAATATCCAGGAATCCTATGCTTCCGTGGAAGGGGGTGAGGCGTGGCTGATCAACAGCCACATTCCCGAATATCTTCAGGGCAACCGAAACAATCACGAGCCGCGCCGCCGCCGCAAGTTGCTGCTTTCCAAACGCGAAATCGCCCGCATGGCCGCAGCGATCGAACGTGAAGGCATGACTATGGTACCGCTCAAGATGTATTTCAACGAC
>JAHEGF010000425.1 GCA_024645155.1 Phyllobacteriaceae bacterium
TCATCTCATGATGGGCGAGCGAAAGCTGTCCGCGGTACAGGATCGCGAACTGCCAGACGCTTTCGTCGCGCACACAGGAGACTATTTGGCGCTTGCGGGACTGGTTATACAGCCGGGTGATAAATTGCAGGTCGTCTATCCCGATCGGGCGGAAGCGATACGGCTCTTCCTGCTCTGCTTTCAGGGTTGGGATATTGGGCAAGTACCCCCGACGTGAACCGCCAAGATTGAGCCCCATTTCGTAGCCAAACTGGCGGTAATACCACGGGATTCCGGTGATGGCCTGCACTTTTTGGCCGCGCTCGGCACTCCATTGATGGACTCGCTCAAATTGCATCCGCACCAGCCCGCGGCGCCGGTAATCTTTGTGGGTAGCCACCATTTCCGGACGCCCAACCCCAAACTCAATCCCTTCATAGGCCCAGGTCTGGTCGATCAGGCACATGCTGGAAACAATCTCGCCTGTTTGCAGGTCCTCGACTATCGTGAAGTCATCAGGATTGAAAGTCGGGTGCTGGCCGCCCAGCAAGGCCCGAACTTCGTTGGCGGCATCGTCACTGAAATCTTCTCCCGGATCGGCATGGATTTTTCCGTTGAAGTCTGCCAGGGCTGCCAGGTCTTCTGTTGTGGAGCGGCGCAGGATCAGGTTGTCGCCCAGGGTTTGAATGATTTTGTCAGGATCGGACATCGGTTATCCTTTTTTTACTTCCTTTTCTTGTCAGCTTTTTGGGCAGCCGCCCGCAGCCGCGGGTTATCTGACAGGCGCCAGGCTTCCAGGGCTGCCTGGACTGCCTCGTTGGCTCCGTGGCGCTGCAGGGCTTTGAGCGTGCCGAGGATTTTCTTGCGCCCGCCCTCAACGGCTGCCAGGTGGGTCAGGATTGCCAGAGTTTCTTCCGGAAACCGGGCTGCCCAGGAGCGTGAGAGCGAGCGGGTAATCACCCAGTAGTAGCGTTCTGGGTTTTCCGCCCAGACGGACAGGATGGCAAGTACCTGCAAGCCATTTTCTCCTTGCCCGAGTTTTGTCACTGCTTCTGCCAGCGCCTGCCTTACCTCTGGCTTTTGCGGGAGGTCGTACCCTTCAAGCCTCGGGAGCTGCTCAAGAATGAGGCTTTCGGGGAGAGATGACAGCAGCTGTAAGGCCAGCCCCTGCAGCTGCGGGGAAGAGTGGCTCAGCCAGGTCTGAAAAATTTCAGCTTGTTTCTCGGGAGCAGGTGTGCTGGGTTGGGCGCAGGCCAGCAAAATGGCCTCGCGGACTTCCTGGCGTAGATCTTTCGCCATTTGCTGCAGGTCTTTCAATCTGGTTCCTGGCAGGCCTTTCAGGTAGCGTTCGGCCAGCGCGGCCCCGGCGACCGCCCGGATGCCGGTATTTTCGTGGCTAATAAGGGGCCGCAGCACGTTAGGATTGAGCAGGGGGTGAGCAAGAGCCTGCCCGACCGGAATAATTACCCTCTTGAGGAAGGCTCCATCAAGCTGATGATTGCCAGCAATCTGCGGGAAACCCTGGAGATTATCCAGGGCTGTCCAGACCGATTCGGTATGCCCAATCCGGGCAGCAGCTTTGATATCCCGTAAAATTGTGTTCAGGTCTGCTTTCATGTTTTCTCCTTAATTGGCTGTGGCGACAATTGGCGTGGTGGCGGGTGCTTCACTGTCTTTAAAGAAAGTCCAGATCAGGACGGTTGAAATCCCATACAGGATGCTGGTGGTAATGAAGATTGGGGTGAAGCCAAAGTTTTTCTGGATAATACCAGAGATGACCGGCATGAGGGCCCAACCGGTCTGCCAACTGAGCGATAGCAGGCTGTTGAGAGTGCCCTGTTCGTTTTCGGCGACTTGTTCCATCGAGAAGGTATTAAACAAAGGTTGAGCCATATTCATCAGGGCATTGCGGCCCCAAAAGCCGATTACCGCCATCCCGAGCCACGGAGAGAACCCCAGCAGCAGCAGGAATAACAGGCTGGTGCCCTGGGCGACCACCAAGGCCCGGATGCGGGAACCCAACCTGCGGGCCAGCCAGGGGCTAAACAGGGTGCCGACGCCCGTGATCAGGGAGGCGATGCTGAAAAACAAGCCCAGCGATTTCTCGGTCACCGAAAATTTCTCGACCAGGTAGAGGTTAAGGTAGGGGACCATCAGGGCGGCCCCAATCCCGATCGCTAAATTAGGTAAAATAAGTTGCCAAATA
>JAHEGF010000184.1 GCA_024645155.1 Phyllobacteriaceae bacterium
CGGACGCACCTCGTCGGAAGGTTCGGCCATTTTGGCAGTGGCCTCTGGCGCAGGTCCAGCCGTCACCGGGCTTTCGTCAACAGACTGCGAAGGCAATACCGCGCTGTCCGACTTGCCGGTGACCGGTGCCGGTGCATCCTTGCTCGCCGCCGATTGTCTTTCGCCGGCAGACTCCGCATCGGTGTCACTGTCCTCGATTATCCTGCGAATAGAAGAAAGTATTTCCTCCATGGAGGGTTCGCGCTGTACGTTGCTCGCTTGTGCCATAGTCATTGTCCGCCGCCCTGTCCCCATCGACCGAATTGGCCGAATCACCAACAGCTTACCCTAGTGAGGCGGCGCGGTGAATCCCTCAGCGGCGCGCTTGCAGGCTTAAACACAGCAATTCCGGATTTGAAGGAAAGGTGTTGCGCAAGATGCGCAATCAGCGGCCGTCAGGCGTGCGCAATCCGAACCATTTGTCTTCTACCGCCTCGAGATGCTCTTCGGGCTTGTGTTCCCGTACGCCCAGTCCGAGCCGGCCTGGTGCCAAACGCCCGATCGCAGAGGCAATCGCATAGCTGGCAACAACCGTGTCGCGCTCCGCCGACGCTAGGCTTATCCGTGCATCAATGACATCGGCCTGGGCGTTCAGCACGTCCAGAGTTGTGCGCTGGCCGACATTGCGTTCCTCTATGACGCCATTCAGTGCCAGATTGGCAGCGTTGACGAGATCGCGGTTTGCAACAACGGAGGCTTTTGCAGCCTCGTACTGGGCGTAAGCCGATGATACGGCAGCGCGGACGTTTTCCCGAGCTTCATCAATGTCGATGCGCGCCTGTCCCAGTTGTTCCTTTTTCTGCCGCACCTCTGCCGAAGCCCTGCCACCCTGATATATGGGTATCGAAAGGGTTGCACCGATGCTTGCGGTGTCCGATGTCCCTTCAAGCGGGCTTGGGAAGCCACCACCGCCAACATCGGTACTCGATCGTGAAATGCCGGCTTCGGCCTTCAATGTCGGCAGAAACTGGCCTTCCGAGACCTTCACTGCATAACCTGCTGCGTCGGCGCCGTGTTGCGTTGCGCGAATGGCCGGATGCTCGCTGCTGGCCACGGTCATGGCAGCATCAATTCTGGCGGGTATAAGACTGGCAACAGCTTTGCCCATCGTCAGATTTGACGGCTCCGAGCCCACCAATTGCCGGTAAACGGCCTCGCTCGAGCGAACCTGGGCCCGGGCGGCATTCAATTGAGCAGTAGCACCTGAACGCCGTGCCTCAGCTTGCGCCACGTCTGTGCGTGTTCCTTCTCCGACATCCAGCCGCGCCCGCGCTGCGCGCACCTGCTCGCTCAGAAATGACAGGTTCTGGTTGCGCAAGACTGCGATACGCCGGTCGCGAATGACATCCATGTAGGCTGCTGCAGCGTTAAACAGTATGTTCTGGACCGTATTTCTCAATACTTCGCGCTGGGCAAGCACCTGGGCATTGGCCGCATGAACGCTGTTTCGCGTGCGAAACCCGTCAAACAGGTTTTGCTGGATTACAACACCGAAACTGCCGGTCGACAGGCGTGTTCCGGCCTGCGACGCATGTTTCACACTTGCGGTTCCCGCGATCGTCGGCCGCCAGCCCGATTTTGCTATTGCCACGCCTTCATCGGTAACACGGACACCTGCGCGCGCAGAATTGATCGTCGAATTGGTTTGATAGGCCTTCGCAAGTGCACCCTTGAGCGTCTCGGAGAAGGCCGGGTTAGCCGAAACGGCCAAACCCAAGGCGAGAACGGAAACAGAAATCAGCCTCAAATACGACATTACCCAACCTTAGCTGACGCCCTGCCCGATTGCACCCTTCAACATGTAGCCATGCCAGAGGGAGCGGCAACCCCAAAATTGCACATCAGCCGAGACAACAGGTATTTCTTTTTCGTTGTGTGATTTCATTGCAACCAGACGCGTAACAAGAACAATTACACGAACAGTTTCAGAATTCGAAGACCGGTTCGTTCCGGAAACCGGGCAAAGGCCGAATTGCGGCATTAAATGCCATCCGGCTCGAAATGATACCGTCGTGCTTGACAAACAAACGCGCTTGCGCGGCATTGCCGTCGCCGATGACCGCTACCAGACGGCCGCCATCGCGCAACTGGTCCAGTAATTTGTCCGGGACGCGCTCGACCGAACCACCCAGAACGATAACGTCATAAGGCGCTTCGGATTCCAGCCCGTCCTCGAGCGGGCAGGAAACGACCGCAACGTTGTCGTAGCCCAGATCCGCCAGTGTTTCCGTGGCTCTGGCAGCAAGGTCATCATCGCTTTCAATCGCTATTACCGATCCGGCAATTCGTGAAATGATCGCGGATGAGTAACCGGTCGCACACCCTATATCCAAAACGAGGTCGTTTTCACCAATTTCGGCCAGTTGCAGGAGCTTTGCGAGCGGCGACGGTTCCATGAGGTATCGAGGATTTTCGGATTTTGCGCCAGAGACGCGCAGATCCTCATCCAGGTAGGCCATGTCCCTTAATGAAGCCGGGACGAACGCTTCCCTTGGGACTTCGCCAAATGCCGATAAAACAGCCCAATCCATGACGTTGGTAGTGCGAATCTGGCAATCCACCATGCGTGTTCTTTTGGCTGTAAAATCCTGCTCCATAACGGCGCGAGCTCCTGTTGTCCGTTCGCCGCCCGGCAGCCCGGCACGCGCATGTGCCAGTGCAATTGCAGTGTGCTGGAGGCCTCGCCCGGAATCGAACCGGGGTAACCGGATTTGCAGTCCGTTGCGTAACCACTCCGCCACGAGGCCCAGGCACACCGGGCGTGTCTATACGGCGCTCTGTTAACAGAGCGTTTTTGCCCCGACAAGCACTGTATCTTTCTACCGGCGCTTTTTTGCACGCTTGTTGTTGCGAACAAGGAACCGCCGGCGCATTCGGCGAAACAACGCAAGTTCGAAGGACAGGACCAGAAAACCGAGCGGTATCATCCAGAAACCCAAAACCGGCAGAAAGCCGAGGATTCCGAAGGCAACAAGGGTGAAACCGATTGCAATTCTAAGCCAGCGCGACTGTGGCAGGTGCCACGTCTTTCCAAAAAGCTTGACGGTTCGGCGTTTGGCCCCGGCACCGTCACGTGCCTCACTATTTTCCCGGTCGATCATCGCCATGGTCCGTGGCAGTCCAAACAGATAAAGCTGAGTGCGAAATGCCCATGATTCAGCTTGAATTCAACCTCATGTGAAAAAAGAAAACGAAATGCTTGGCATTATCGTTTTGGTTTTGCTATAGCCGGGCGCGTTTCCATGAGCAGGCATTCCCCGGTAGCTCAATGGTAGAGCAATCGGCTGTTAACCGATTGGTCGCTGGTTCGAATCCGGCCCGGGGAGCCAGTTTTTTTCAGAAAGGCTCATCTGCGCTTATTGCCCGTTTGGGGCAATATGAACAGCGGATCCACATTTTTTGGTGGCGGCACAAACGCTTCAATACCCGCGGAATAGTTCAAAGTTTACGTTACTCCTTTACCAATTTGCAATGAATGCCGCGCGGCCTGCATTCGTCTCTGGTATCAGGATCTCATGTGGGCGAAACGCGTCGCGAATGACGCCTGCATCGGGCCTGCCTGGGCGGGGAACTTTATCCGGCAGGCCCGTCAATTTGCAGGCAGCGGGCGCTAACCGGACGAGCCGAGACATACGTTTCGGCAACCTATCAATATGTTCGATCCTGACACCGCAGCGGTTTCCAACAGCCCCGTACCCGTAAATGGCAACGCGATCTGTCATCGGTTTTGCGCGCGCCCGGCCGGCTACACAAACCGCCTCATCGCCAAGGCGTACATAACCCCTTGATAAACCGGCCATTCTCGTGAAAAATGCAGTGGCCCTCATGGGGTGATGGCGAATTGCCATCCGTGGAATTGTTATTTTTGAACCGGATGCGCCGCCGGCACGTAGACCAATAACGAGCGCGAACGCACAGGGAGGATGCCGATGTCAGTCACGCAAATCAGCACCGCCGACAAAGAAAATGAAGTGACACATCTTACCGAATCTAATGCGAGCGCAGCCTTGGCAGGTGTTCCCGTCGCGGTTCGTGTTGCTTTACACGCGCTAATCAAACTGCCGGCTGGCCTGCTGACTGTCAGATTGCCGGACGGGCAGGTTTTTCGGCTAGGCGGCAACAGTCCGGGTCCCGATGCCCACCTGATCATGCATAACTGGCGGCTGCCAAGGCGTGCTGTCAGCGGGTCGACGATTGGGCTTGCGGAATCCTACATAGACGGCGATTGGGAAAGCCCCGATGTCACCAGATTTCTCGAGCTGTTTCTCGTCAACTATGATCACGGAGAGCAACTCGCCGGCGGTTCAAACTGGCTGATCGCGGCTGTACACCGCTTCCGCCATTGGCTCAATGACAACACTCCCGGGCGTGCAAAACGCAACATTGCAGCGCATTATGATCTTGGCAATGCTTTCTACAGTCAATGGCTCGACCCGACCATGACCTATTCGTCTGCGCTTTACGAGACCGGCGCGAATGACCTGGAGTCGGCGCAACTGGCCAAATACAGGGCGCTTGCCAAGGATACCGGAATCGGCCCGAACGATCACGTTCTTGAAATCGGCTGCGGATGGGGTGGATTTGCCGAATTTGCGGCCCGCGATATCGGTTGCCGCGTAACCGGGCTGACAATCAGCCGGGAACAGCATGATTTTGCGGCACAGCGCGTTCAAAAAGCCGGCCTTGGCGAAAAAGTGGATATCAAATTCCAGGATTACCGTGATGAAAAAGGGGCGTTTGACCGGATTGCCTCGATCGAAATGTTCGAAGCGGTCGGCGAACGGCATTGGCCTGCCTATTTCGACAAGGTCAGGGATTGCCTGAAACCCGGCGGGCGGGCCGGCTTGCAGGTTATCACCATGAACGACGAGGCCTATCAAAATTACCGCAAACGCCCTGATTTCATCCAGCGTTACATTTTTCCCGGCGGCATGTTGCCAACACCGTCGATCATGCGGTCGCTTGGGACAGATCACGGACTGTCACTGGTGAAGGAGCGGATTTTTCCGCAAGACTATGCACGTACCCTTGCAAATTGGCGCGAACGCTTCTGGTCATCCTGGGACCGCATTGTTCCGCTGGGCTTCGATGAACGGTTCAAGCGAATGTGGGAATTCTACATGTATTACTGCGAAGCCGGATTCAGGACCGAGTATATCGATGTCCGCCAGGTGATTTACCGCGCGTAGTGAAAATCGCGCTTGCCAAATTGCAAAGGCCAAACGCAATCACCGGTTCATTTCAGACCTGAATAAGTCTAGTGTGGGTTCATGGCTTCGTTACTTTCAAAACTTGCTTCAATGTTTTCGGGCTCCGGATCCGCCAAACAGGCAGCTGCAGAGCCTCCCGTGCGCTTTCGTGACTTCGATATCATTGCCGCGCCTTTCAAGGACGGAAACCATTGGCGATTGGCCGGAATTATCCGCAGCGCCGATCCAGATGACACCAGAGAACATCACTTCATCCGTTCCGATGTTTTCTCAAATGCCGATGACGCGAAAACATTTGCGATCAGGAAAGCCCAGTTGATCATCGAACAGAATTGTGAACGCATTCTCGACGATCCGGGTGTCAGGGCGCCATTGTAAATTTCACCGGCAACCACCAGAGGGCAAGTCATGAAAACGTTTCGAAGATTGTTTGCCTTGTTGTTCGGTGGGCTTGTTGTTCTTGCAACCGTGCTTGTCGTCAAGACGATACAGTACCCGGTGGCACCGATTTCGAATGCATCAGATGTGGCGTGGCAGGTCGATGCGGATTCCGCTTCCCTGCACTTGTCACAGGCTATCCGGATCAGAACCATTTCGACGTCTGACCGCAATCAACGTGACTTGGCACAGTTTGAACAGTTCATCGCCTGGCTGGCGAACACCTATCCGCGAGTTCACGCATCGGCAAGCCGCCAGATCATCAACGGTTACAGCATTCTTTTTGAATGGAAAGGCAGCAATCCGGCGCTGAAACCGATCCTTCTTACCGGTCATTACGACGTTGTTCCGGTTGAGCCCGGAACTGAGTCGGGCTGGGGTAATCCACCGTTTTCCGGCACGATCAGCGATGGTCTCATCTGGGGTCGCGGGGCTCTCGATGACAAGGGCGCAATTGTTGCGATGCTCGAAGCGGCAGAAATTCTGCTTGCCGACGGGTTTGTTCCCGAACGCACCATCCATTTTGCATTTGGCCATGACGAAGAGACTGGCGGCACCGAAGGTGCGGGCGCAATCGCGGCCCATGTGAAGGCCAGCGGTGTTCAATACGCATGGTCCCTTGATGAAGGCTCGATGGTTCTGGAGGGCATTCTGCCCGGGGTCAAACCGCGCATTGCCAGTATCAATGTTGCCGAGAAGGGATACATGACCGTTGATCTGGTAGCAAATGCACCGGGCGGCCATTCCTCGCTGCCACCACCCGATACAGCAGTTGCTACTCTTGCGGGTGCTATTGACCGCCTCGTCAAGTCACCGGTACCGGGTGGATTGACCGGTGTGTCCGGCGACTTCTTCGATTCTGTTGCCGGGCACATGCCGTTCTTCCAGAAGCTCCTGTTTGCCAACCAGTGGCTATTTGCACCCGTGCTGGAGCGCGTTTTGTCGGGCTCGGCAGCGACCAACGCCATGTTGCGGACTACAACCGCACCGACCATGCTTTCGGGGTCGGTCAAGGAAAATGTTTTGCCTGCGGTGGCCGTTGGAACGGTGAACTTCCGGCTACATCCGCGTGATACCGTCGACGGGGTTGCGCGCCACATTTTCGGTGCCATCGACGACGAGCGCATCGATATCCG
>JAHEGF010000185.1 GCA_024645155.1 Phyllobacteriaceae bacterium
AGCGTCCGCCGCAATTTTTTTGGCGTCTTCTGCTACTTCCTTGGCATGTCCGCGCATCGCGTCATCGAGAATTTCAGGATCTTCGGGTCGAACCATCGACATCGACGCTTCCAGAAGAGAGTGATGCCGGAACACGGTCAGGAGCAGAAGTTCACCGCCACAGATCTTCTGCAGGCCGGCTGCCAGTTTCAAGGCCTTTTTGGATCCGTCTGATCCGTCGACGGCTGCGAGAATTCTTTTAAACATAAGATTGTCCCCATTTATCGGAACGCCAGATCACGCAGAAACAGAGCGATCTGAGGGAAGAAAATTAGCGCAATCGATACGCACAACAAGATTACGGTAAACGGGAATATGCCGCGAATAACCTCGATATAGGGGCGTTTGAAAATGGCTATTGCGGTAAAGATATCGCAACCGAATGGTGGCGTGGCGGACCCTATGGCTACTTGCAGCGTGATGATGGTGCCGACAAGAACCGGATCGAGGCCAACAGTTTTCACTACTGGCGCGAAGATGGGCACCAATATCAGAATAACCACAATCGGATCGACAAACATGCAGCCGACAAAGAAGGCGATCGAAATTACGGCAAGAACGCCCTTTGGTCCCATATCTGCAACGCCGACAGCTGCCAGTATCTGCTGGGGAACCTGGGCAAACGAAATAACCCATGAGAAAGCCGAGCCCGCTCCAACGAGGATAAACACCACTGCAGTGATAAGGCCAGTGGATTTGGCGATAAGGTAGATGTCCGGCAGGTTCAATGAACGAAAGACAGCGAACTCCAGAATTACCGCATAGAGCACACATGCAGCGGCAGCTTCTGTAGGGCTGAATATCCCGCCGTAGATACCGCCGACGATGATGACTGGAAAACCGAGTGGCCAAATGGCTCTTTTGACTGATTCCCAGCGTTCGAGCCCGCTTGCCTTAGGTTCGGTGGGCACTTTGTTGATCGTCGCATATACAATGCTGTAGGCAGAAAACAGGACCATAAGCAGCAGCCCGGGGCCAACGCCTGCGATAAACAGCTCGGAAATAGATGTACTTGATATTACGCCATAAATTATCATCCCGATCGAGGGCGGGATTAGAAATGCGATGTCAGATGCATTGATGATAAGAGCCAGAATAAATGAGTCCTTGTAGCCGGCCTTAAGCATTCGCGGGCGCAAAGGAGAACCCACGGCAACGACTGTTGCCTGAGTCGAGCCTGACACCGCACCAAACAGCGTGCAGGCCGTGGTGGCACTGACCGCGAGTCCGCCTTTCATGTGGCCGACAAACTTCATCACCATATCAATCAGGCGATTGGCAGACTGGCCACGTGTCATGATGTCAGCGGCGAGGATAAACATGGGAACAGCGATCAACGACGCTGGCCGAATGCCTGCCATGATCTGCTGGACCATGAAATCCATCTTGCCTAGATCGCCAAACATGAAAAGGAAGCCGACGAAGGTAGAAACGAGCAGCGGGATCATCATCGGAAAGCCGAGTAGCAGCAGGACGATCATGATCAGAAAAATGGTCAGTGCCATGGAACGTACCCCTAAATCTCGACCTCGTCGTCGTCGTAGCCCTCAAGAACATGTGTTGAGAGGTAGATGTCCTGTTCGACTAGGTTCTTGATCGCAGTTAGCGCATATTGAAGGCCGGTCATGAAGAATCCGACCGGTACCCATAGAAATATCCAGTAAACTGGTAATTGCAGTGCCGGCAATACACGGCCTGAGGTAGCCACCTTAAGGATGTAGCCAACCGAAAAATAGCAAAGAGCGAACATTGCGATTGCGGTAATTGACGCAATAATGATCATGAACGATTTGCGCGCCGAATGTGGCAACGCGTCGTAAATGGCTGACATGCGAATATGCCTGCCGTGGCGAGCTGCATAGCTGATGCCCGCAAAGGTAATCAGGATTATCAGAATACGGTTCAGTTCCTCGGTGAAGAACAAACTGTACTGAAAGACAAACCTTCCGACGACATTCGCGATCGTGTTGAATGCCATCAACAAGACGCCAGCCGCCAGCAGCACGGATTCAACGCGGCTGACTGTCGAATCAATGGTTCCAAGAACTCCGGGCAATGACGATGCATGAGGATTGGAGTCTTCTTCTGTTCCGCTCATGGTTCCCTCCCGGTCCGTTATTGATCTGGCCGGAGGCCATGATCCCATGGCCGCCGGTTTTTCCAGTTGTCAGATTCTGGCTGTGATCAGTTTTTTGTTGCTTCCAGATCTGCCTTCAACTGATCAAGAATCGCCTTGCCGCTATCGCCGGTCATCTCAATAAACTTGGCTTCAACAGTGGCCGCCGCCGCCTTGAAACAGGCACGTTCTTCTTCCGTGAGTACCGTGACGGTCATTTCCGGCTTGGCGTCGGTTATTTTCTTCAACTCAGAATCAGCAAGGCTCTTCTGGTATTCGGCAATATAGTCGTAGGCAGACGCTGCGGCATCTTCGACCACCTTCTTGTCGGCATCGCTTAGACCATCATAGAAATCCTTGTTGGCCATTACCGCGGTCGTGAAGTTGTTGTGGCCGGTATATGTGATGTGGTCCGTCACCTCGTATATCTTCGTTGAGAAGAGGAAGAAGGTCGGATTTTCCTGGCCTTGGATAATGTTGGTTTGCAGCCCGCCATACACTTCACCCCAAGGTAACGGCGTTGGTGTTGCACCAAAGGCCTTGTAGGATTCGACAAGAAGCGGGTTTGTCATGACACGGAATTTGACCTCGTTGAGGTCGGCACAGCTCTTGACCGGCGATTTTGTAGTCATCGCCACTTCGCCTTCCGGGAACATGACAAGAAGCTCAAGGCCCTTGTCTGCGTACAGTCCTTCAAAATCCTCGTTAATCGCCTTGCTTTGCTTATAGAACCGGGCCAGGTGATCCTGATCCGTTGGCAGCAGATAAGGCACAAAGAAAACCTGCGCTTCGGGGATTAGCGCGCCGGTGAAACCTGGTGACTGGTCGACGAATTGCAGAATACCCGCCTGGGCCTGTTCCATGATATCGGCAGATTCACCGAGCGTCCCGTAGGGAAATAGCTCGATCGTGTGGTCGGAATTTGCTTCGATTGCTTCCTTGAACTTCGTCGCATAGACACCCTGGACCTCGGTCAGCGACTCCTCAAAAGCATATTTCCAGCTGTCTGCCTGGGCAGATAATGAACTTGCTATGATAATTGCGGAGGCGGCCACGCCACCGAAGAAAGCTCTAACTGTCGATTTCATGTGAGAATTCTCCTCTCTAGGATTATTGCTTTTGCAGCTTCCGGCAAATGGACCGGTGCATGGTGAATTTGGATTAGCGGAGAAAGAAGTCCGAACGCATCGTATTCAATCGGCTCATCATTGGACGCCGATTGACCGATGTGATCACAGTCCCTCCCGTTGTCATTATTGTCATGACTTAGGTATGGTGAAACAAGGTCAATTCAGAGTCAATGTGATTATTAAATCATAACAATATTCCAATTCGCCGGAATGTGCGCAAATGTTGGTTCTGCAATGGCATTTTCTGCGAATGGATGCTGGAAGCGTTTGTCGCAATTACAGCGTAAGAAGCGCCGGCTCCGGATTGCTGCGGGCAAGGCGGGAAATGACAGCCAAGCCGCGCTCGAGCGTTTCGGGGGGTTCCGCCCCCAAACATATACGGACTCCGAGTTTGCTCACCGAATCAGATATTGCAAACGATGATCCCGGAGCGATGGCAACACCGTTCAGACGGGCATGGGCAACGAAAGCATCTTCTGTCCATTTCCCCGGCATGGGAAGCCAGATGTGCATGCCGTTTTTGCTGGAATTAAACTCGATGCCAGAAATGCTGTGAGCTGCGAGGCGGTTTCGGGCCCCCAGAGCCTCCATTTGCCATTTCAATAAATACTCAGCGGTTCCGTCATCAATCCAGCGGCTGGCAAGCTCGGCCATCAGTGCGGTCGCCATCCAATTGCTCACTAGGTGGCGATTGGCTGCTGCCGATTCAAATGTCTCGGGTACCGTGAGAAATCCGTATCGCAGACCAGGCATTATGCATTTTGTAAGGCTGGTAAAATAAAAGGTTCGCTCCGGTGCAATTGCTGCAATCGGTTCGGGTCTGTCCGGTTGAAGCGGCCCCCAAGCGTCATTCTCAATAATCAGAACCTCGTAGTGCCGAGCCAGTTTGACCAGTTCAGCCCTGCGTTCCACTGACATTGTCGCGGCTCGTGGGTTTAATCCCGTCGGCATGAGATAAATGGCCTTGACTGCCGATCTTTCACAAGCCTTGGCAAATGCAGAGGGAATTACGCCTTGCCCATCAATTTCCAGCCCCTGAATTCGCAATCCGAGGTAACGCGTCAACGGTTTTAGCGTGTGGTGCCCCAATTCCTCGGTAACGACAAGGTCGCCTGGGTTTGCCGCCGTCATCAATGCGATTGTCATTGCAGAAGTGTTACCGTTGGTCAGAACAAGACCTTGGGTAGTTGCGTCTAATCCACAAAGCCTCAACCACTTCTGCGCGGCAGCGGAATACTCTCGCAATGCACCAGATGGCCGGAAAGATGAGATTACGGAAGATGGCAGATCGGTCCCAAGCTTCGACAATGCGCGCTTCATTTCGACGAGATGCAACGGTTCGAAGACGGGTTTGAGGATGGAAAAGTCGATAAGATCGCCGTATCGGCTATTTGGCAAAAAAGGCGTTTGAGTATCGTTGCGGCCCGAACGCACAAAGGTGCCACGCCCGACTTCCCCGGTAATGACACCGCGGCGAATGAGATCGTCATACGCCCTGCTTACAGTCTGAACACTCAAACCCAGATTATAGGCAAGGGTCCGATGAGTGGGCAAACGGTCGCCATCGCGGAGTTCACCGGTTTCAACCGCCTGTATTACGATTTCCGCTAACGATCGGTATGCAGGGCGGCGTAAATCATTAGGTTTTGGAGGCCAAATTGTCATGGTATATTGATGGCGGCAATCGTGACAATTGACAAGCCCCTATCACTGGCTCACAAGTCATTTCCATGGCCTCAGTAAAATTGGATGACCGCGATATCAAGATTCTCGCGACCCTGTCGCGGGAAGGTCGCATGTCAAAAAGTGAACTTGCACAAAGGGTCAACCTTACCGCAACTCCGTGCTGGGAACGGCTCCGGCGTCTGGAGAAGGAAGGAATCATCTCTGGTTACCGAGCGGAAATCGAACTGCGTCAGGTTGCTCCACATGTTTTGATATTCGTGATGGCCGAACTGGAAGATCACCGAGCCGCCACTTTTCAAACCTTTGAGAAGGCAGTTGCCGGATATGACGAGATAATGGCGTGCTGGGCATTGGGTGGCGGATTTGATTATCTTCTTCAAGTTGTTACCCGGGACATAGACAGCTACCAACGGCTTGTTGACGATTTGCTGGCCCGCCGCACAGGACTCGCACGCTACTTTACTTACATCGTGACCAAGCCGGTCAAGCATTCTGCAATGCCGCCCTTTTCCACGCTGCTTGGGTCCGACTTGCAGAGGGATTGACGCTTTCATCTCGATCTTTGGACGAAACCTCTGGCAATGACCCATGCTTAAGAGGATTCATCCCGCCGTCCGGAGTTACAATGGATTTCCGTTATTCAATAAAAGAGATCAGTGATGTCCGCCGATAAGTCACCCTTTGCTACCAAAGTTTGGGGCCTTGCCGATCCTGCCTTGCTCCGTGGCTTTGCCTATGTTGGCGGTCGTTGGACCGCTGGAGCGGCGGCGCGGACATTTACGGTCAGCAATCCTGCTGACGGAAGCAGCCTTGGCGATGTTGCCAGCCTTTCGTCTGCCGATAGCTATACAGCGGTTGGCGCAGCACAGGATGCCTTTGGCGTCTGGTCTTCTCTTTTACCACAGCAACGGTCAGCGACCTTACGACGCTGGTTTGAGTTGATAGTCGAACACAAGGAAGACCTCGCCCGCATCATGACTTTCGAACAGGGCAAGCCGATTTCCGAGGCGCGCGGTGAGATAGACTATGGTGCATCCTTTGTGGAATTCTATGCAGAAGAGGCCAAACGTCCAAACATAGAAAGCGTTACATCACATCTTCCAGATGCCGAAGTTGAAGTGTGGCGCGAACCAGTCGGGGTTGCGGCATTGATCACACCGTGGAATTTTCCATCGGCTATGCTAACGCGCAAGGCTGGTGCGGCTCTTGCCGCTGGCTGCACTGTGGTTGCACACCCATCGGCGGAAACACCCTTTTCCGCCTTGGCGCTTGCCGAGTTGTCAGAAAGAGCAGGATTTCCGGCAGGTGTATTTAACGTTGTTACCGGTGTTGCACCCGTTGTTGTTGAGTCTTGGATGGCCGACCGTCGGGTCCGCGCGGTCTCATTCACGGGCTCTACGGAAGTCGGCAAGCTGCTATACAAGCAAAGTGCTGAAACCGTAAAACGTCTCGTGCTGGAACTTGGTGGCCACGCACCATTTATTGTATTTTCCGATGCAGACCTCGATCAGGCGGTCGAGGAAGCCATCAAGGCGAAGTTTGCGACTTCTGGTCAAGATTGCCTTGGCGCCAACCGGTTTTTTGTGGAGCGCTCGATTTATGATATTTTTTGTTCGCAGTTTTCAAAAGCCACCACAAATCTGTCGATCGGGAGCGGTATGGACGATCCGGATATCGGCCCATTGATGAATGAAAAAGCGGTCTTAAAACAGGAAGAGCATGTTGCAGATGCGATCAAGAAAGGCGCAAGGATCCTGACTGGTGGAAATCGCCATTCGGCAGGCAATCTGTTTTTTGAGCCGACCGTGTTGGCTGATGTACCAGACGACGCCCTGATTATGTACG
>JAHEGF010000015.1 GCA_024645155.1 Phyllobacteriaceae bacterium
CGGCGCGGCAATTTCAATGGCACCTGGGACGACCTCATATGCGAAGGCCTGATCGAGGAACGCGATACCCAGATTGCACTGTCGCCTGGCTTCCGTTGGGGAACCACGCTGTTACCAAATCAGGACATCACGATAGACGATCTCTATACCCAGACATCGATGAGCTACCCTGCGGTCTATCGGCTTGAGTTTACCGGCCAGCAGATCAAGGACGTTCTTGAAGATGTTTGCGACAATTTGTTTAACAAGGATCCGTTCCTGCAACAGGGCGGAGACATGGTTCGCGTTGGCGGCATGACATACACCTGCGCGCCCAACGAAGAGATTGGCAACCGAATCTCCAACATGTACCTGACAAGTACCGGTGAACCGATCGATGCGACCCGCAACTATGTCGTCGGCGGTTGGGCCTCGGTCAACGAAGGTACCGAAGGGCCTGCAATCTATGATCTAATGGAAAAATACATCACTGGTCTCGACACAGTGCGGATACCTGAAAAACAGACGGTGAAGATAACCGGTATCTAGTGTTCGAGGTTCGATCCGTGGATTGCATACCGGACTTTCGCCCGCGGCGACGACGGTGGCGACAGGCTCAAAGCTTGATATATAGAATAAATGTGGTGTGTAATCGGGGAGCCGATGGGGAAACGAAAAAAAGGTGATGGACGGCCCCATTTAGACGACCGGAAATCACTTTCGCGGCGTCGGCTATTGACTGGCGCAGCCTCGGCAGGCGCGGCCCTGTCAACAGCTGCTTTGACGCACTCACAGGCGCGCGCGGCTGCCGACCCGGCGATTACTGAAATACAGGATTGGAACCGTTACCTCGGTGACGGCGTCGATGAGCGGCCCTACGGACTCCCCTCGGAATTTGAAAAGCATGTCGTCCGCCGCGATGTGTCCTGGCTTACCGCCGATCCGAAATCGTCGGTAAACTTCACTCCGCTACACGAGCTTGAGGGCATTATTACGCCGAACGGTTTATGCTTTGAGCGGCACCATGGGGGTATCGCAGAGATCGATCCCGCCAAGCACCGGCTGATGATCAATGGCCTGGTCGACACGCCACTGGTCTTCACCATGGAAGACATTATGCGGTTCCCGCGCCACAACAGAATCTATTTTCTCGAATGTGCGGCCAATTCCGGCATGGAATGGCGGGGTGCACAATTAAACGGATGCCAGTTCACGCACGGCATGGTGCACAATGTGATGTACACAGGCGTCAGGCTGAGTGATGTTCTGAAGGAGGCTGGCCTGCAATCCACGGCGAAGTGGCTTCTGCCGGAAGGAGCTGATGCGGCAGCAATGACACGTTCGATCCCGCTCAAAAAAGGGCTCGATGACTGTCTCATCGCCTTCAAGATGAATGGCGAGGCATTGCGTCCCGAGCAGGGATATCCGCTGCGGCTGGTCGTTCCGGGCTGGGAAGGCAATATGTGGATCAAGTGGCTCCGTCGCATCGAGGTTGGCGACGAGCCATGGCATCAGCGCGAGGAAACGTCAAAATATACCGATCTGCTGGCAAATGGCAAAGCGCGACGCTTTACCTGGACCATGGATGTCAAATCCGTCATCACCAATCCGAGCCCGCAGGCACCAATTACCCACGGGCGCGGCCAGACTGTACTGACCGGACTTGCATGGTCCGGATACGGAAAGATTGCACGTGTCGACGTGACCATCGACGGCGGTCGTAACTGGCAAAGGGCGCGGCTGGACGGTCCTAGTTTTTCGAAATCCGTTCACCGCTTCTACCACGATTTTTACTGGGATGGATCGCCCTTGTTTTTGCAGTCGCGGGCCATTGATGATGCTGGCAATGTTCAGCCGACGAAGGCTGAACTTCGCACCGCACGCGGGCAGAATTCCATTTATCACAATAATGGTATCCAGACCTGGCATGTTCGCGAAGACGGGAGCGCAGAAAATGTCGAGATCTCCTAGTGCGCTCCTGCTGGCCGGTGCAATTGCCGCACTGATCGATTCAGGGAGTTATGCCCAAGGCGTCGATATCGGCGAGAAGGTCTTCCGTAAATGCAAAGCCTGCCATGCCGTGGGTGACGGTGCAAAGAACCGGGTTGGCCCGCATCTCAATGATATTTTCGGTCGCAAGGCGGGAACCGTGGACGGCTTCAAGTACTCCAAGGCGATGACCGCCGCCGGCGAAAACGGTCTCGAATGGGATGCTCAGAGCATCGGCCGTTTTGTTGCCAAACCAAGAGATGCCATCAGGGGCACCAAGATGGCATTCGCAGGTATGGAAAAAGAAGAAGATCGGGCAAGCCTGATTGCCTATCTGAAGACTTTCTCCGGCAGAGGGGCTGGCAGGCAACCTGAAAAAAAGAAGGCTGCGGTGGCCGCCGAAAAACCTACCGCCAATCCGGCTATTGCAACCGGCGCAGAAGGGAAAAAGGAATTGGCGAAAAACGCCGAAGTTCCTGGCCACGGAACGTTCCATTTGGGCCGCGTTGCCTTGGACGAGGAAATCACTGCCTGGGACATCGATATCCGGCCCGATGGTGCCGGTCTGCCGGACGGCAGAGGAACGGTTTCTCTGGGCGAATCAATCTATACGGAACGCTGCGCAGCTTGCCATGGTGATTTCGGTGATGGGCGCGACCGATGGCCGGCGCTCGCAGGTGGTCAAGGCAGCCTGATGAAAGAACGGCCCGAAAAAACAATCGGGTCCTATTGGCCATATCTATCCACAGTCTACGACTATATCCGCCGTGCCATGCCGTTCGGCGACGCCCGCTCTTTGACCGATGATGAAGTCTACGCGCTTACCGCCTATGTGCTCTATCTGAACGATATTGTGACTGAGGAGGATTTCGAGCTTTCCAGCGAAAATTTCACAGCGCTTCACCTGCCCAACGAGGACGCGTTCATTCCCGATGACCGGGCGCAGGAAGGACATTATGCAAACAGGAATGAGCCGTGCATGAACGACTGTATCCCCGGGAAGGCCAAGGTTACAATGCGTGCCCGCGTACTGGATGTAACGCCTGATTCCGAAACCGTGGAGGGAACAGACACTATCGAGTAGGCGATGGATATTATCACCGGCAGGTGAGTTGCTAGATAGATAGATGTATGTCAATATTTGAATGTTTTATTCGGAAACGGAGAAAAAGGGAAGGTAATAAGATGGCAATGATCTTCAGATCGGCATGTGCGGTTTTCGTTTTCTTGGTGCTCACCGTCAGCAGCTATGCTGGAGACGGCATGCACAAACTGGCACTTCAAATCAGTGACAACGACCCTCAGAAAATGAATACCGTGCTCAACGTTGCCGCAAATGTGTCACGGCACTACTCAGAGATGGGTCAGGAAATTGACATCAAGATTATTGCCTTTAATGCCGGCCTGCACATGCTCCGCTCCGACACCTCGCCGGTAGCCGACCGGATGAAAAGCTTTGCCGAAAGCATGACCAATGTGAGTTTTCATGCATGCAACAATACAAGAATGGCGATGGCGAAAAAAGAAGCCAAGGACATTCCACTGCTGGAGATGGCCGAAGTCGTGCCGGCAGGTGTGGTTACGCTGATTGAATTGGATGAACAGGGATATGCCGTGGTCCGACCGTGACCAGAGGAGTACCGCGGTGGGTGCATATACGGTGCGCACAACCGCACAAAACTCGAACCCGATGAGATCGTCGGCCCGGACAAGCGATCGAGAAAACCAAACAGCGGAGACATGATGATGAAAATAGTAAGCACTCTGGCGGCAGGTCTTCTTCTAACCGGCGCAGCCGCAGCTCAGGACGGCGCTGATGCCATAACCTATCCGTTCGATGGAACGTTCGAAGAGGCCACGTTTGCGGTTGAAAGCGCAATAATAAATCAGGGTCTTGTCATTGATTATGTAAGCCATGTCGGAGACATGCTGAACCGGACGGGGAAGGATGTCGGCAGCGACAAAAAGATCTTTGATGCCGCAGATGTTTTCCTTTTCTGCTCGGCATTGTTATCAAGACAAGTGATGGAACAAGATCCGATGAACGTTGTTCATTGCCCCTACGGTGTTTTCGTGATCGATCAGGAGGGTGCAGTTAAGGTCGGTTTTCGCGATCTGCCTGACGGAGCGATGCAGCCGGTCGAAGATATCCTTCACAAGATTGCCAAAGAAGCGACCGGCGGCTGACCGGACGTGGCATATTAGAACTTACATTACCACCGTTTGGCGCCGCATCTGAGGCCAGCAATAGCTGGATCGATGGTGTGTGGAAATTCTTGACCGTGTAGCAATCATGATCGAAGTGCTTGTGAAAAGGCGCACCACAAATCCGCGCTAAGAATTGGCCGTTATTTCGGATGGGTTACGAAACCGGCAAATCCGCTCGCGGAACCTCTTGCTTTTGCATATTTCCGGCACTCCTCGATGAGGTCATCGAGGAGTTTTTCGTTTTTGGTAGGTCAATCCAACGGTTTCACGTTTCCAGGTCGTGGTCATCCAGTTAAGCCAATTCGAATGTTCTGCCAGCTCATATCGGGCCTTCACCAGAATCTTAGTCAGCAGCGCCAAATTCAGATTAGAACCACGTGACAATGGTGGTCCAAAGGTGACGTACCGAGACGGGGAATAGCTGGTAACTGTTCGTATTCGCATCTTTTCTCAGATGTCTATCAGCTTGAGTTCGTCGAGGCATATAAAACGCGTCCCCTCTATCACCCTGTCCATCGACAAATGCCAATGTCCGAATATCCAGATTTCCGGTTTGTGCAGTCCCCACATCCCCTGAAAGGTGCGCCGCGTTCTCGATTGCGCAACGGTCTTGTCAACCTGGTGGTGTTTCAGTACGGCTTCCGCAATCGAGTGCGGACAATCGTGGGTTACCATCAATTTGGGCCGCATTTCGAGATACGCACTCCGGATCGCGGCAAATTCGGCTTCAGACAATTCCTCGTCCGGCCACCAGTTCAAACCTTCGGTTCGCTTTGCCCTGCTGGCAGACAGTGCGCCGCCGCAGAAGAACATGTCGCCCTCGATGTGACCGTCCTCGATCCAGAGGCTCTCGCTCCGGCACGCTGTCGGGTTGTCGTGGTTCCCCCGTATGAACCGGTGACTGCCTGCTCGCTTCATGGCCTCATATGGCGGTTTCGGACATTGCACGACGCCCTGCGGATCCAACGTGCAAAATCCAACGCCGAGGTCGCCGATCTGGATAGAGCTTTCCACGCCTTCGATGAGCTTTTCGTAATGATCAAACTTTCCGTGGACGTCACCAATGAACCGCACTTGCCTGACTCGCTAGATTTGGAGTTTCAACTGGATGATCCCGGAGCGACCAAGGCGAGACATGGCCGGTTTGGCAGGCCTCCGGAAATGAAGAGGGCGAAAATACATGTCATGTCTTGATTGCTCAACCAGCGAAATACCTGATCGCGGGGTTGCCCGGATCCGGTCATACGCCCATATTACTTTGGCCAACAGTATTTCCGCGCACGGCAGATTCAAAGCAAACGACCCCAATACGGAGCGCCAGCCATGTCCGGCAGCCATGCATCCCTGGAATCGATCACCGAACGCTTGATCGAGTTTAGAGATGCGCGCGACTGGCGGCAATTCCATTCGCTCAAGGACCTGATCGTTTCTTTGAACCTGGAAGCAGCCGAGCTTCTGGAACTCACGCAATGGAAAAGCGCCGAAGCGGTCGAGCAAATGGCCGAATCGGGCACCGGCAAGGCGCGGCTCGCTGAGGAGTGCGCTGACATTTTGCTCTACCTTTTGCTCATTGCCGAGCGAACCGGCATCGACCTGGTGGAGGCCGCGCAGGAAAAAATTGCCGTCAACGAGCGCAAATACCCGGTAGAAAAATCGCGCGGAACGGCGGCAAAGTATTCCGAACTTTGAGTGTAACAAACGCTCAGCTCACGTGGCCAGGTTCCGCCTGGTGTAGAATTCCTGCAGGATTTCAACCACCTCCGGTCTGCTGAACTCAGGCGGTATCGGATCGCGACGCTCCAGCATGGCGCGCTGGTCCGTGCCCGATATCGAGATGCGATGTTCTGCGCCGTGCGGGCAGGTTTTTGCAGTGGCCATGCCATAGCACTTCCTGCAATAGAATGTGACATCGATCTTCAGCGGCTTGGTTTGCAACGCGCCCTCCCACAACTGGTCAAAAATGTTCTGGGCGTCATACGGCCCGTAATAGTCACCGACGCCGGCATGGTCACGGCCGACGATAAGGTGTGAGCAGCCAAAATTCTGGCGGATGAGCGCATGCAGCAGTGCCTCGCGCGGACCACAATAGCGCATCTCGATTGGATAGCCGGCCTGTACGACGGTGTCCTTGACGAAATAATTGTCGATCATAGCCTGGATCGCCCGGGTTCGGGTTTCAGCCGGTATGTCGCCCGGTTTGAGCTTGCCCAGCACCTGGTGGATGAACACACCGTCGGTAACCTCGACTGCTATCTTCACCAGGTGCTCGTGGCTGCGATGCATCGGATTGCGCGTCTGGAACGCGGCGACCTGCGACCAGCCCTTTTTCTGAAACAGGGCGCGCGCTTCGCTGGGGTGCAGATAGAGATCCGGATAGCTGGCTGGGTAGTGGCTTTCCGATATGACGGTGACGGCTCCCGCGAGATTGACTTCGGCCTGCTCCATCACCTTCTGGACGCCGGGATGCTTGGGATCCGTTGTGCGGTAGACATGCTCGCACTCGAAAATCTTGTCGATCCTGTATTTCTCCGAGACGTTGAGGATTCCAAGTATTTCACCGGTTTCAGCATCCGATAGCGACACGTCTTCGCCAATGGCAATGCTGTCGGCCAGTTCCCGAGAGGCCGATAGCGTGACCGGTATCGGCCAGAAAATCCCGCTTGCCAGACGCATATCCTTGCACGCGCGGTGCCAATCATCGCGACCCATGAATCCTTCGAGTGGTGTGTAGGCGCCCATTCCCAGCATCAGCAGGTCGGAAACTTCGCGGCTCTGTATCGGTACAGTTTTCAATCCGGCCGCGCGGGCCAGATCTGCTGAACGCTGCTGCGACGGCACCAGCAAAACATTGAGGGCTTCAGCGCCGTGCGGCGTAACCAGATGCGTCATTGAACTCTTCCCACTCCCTTTTCCCCGGCCCTAATAAACGGATTTTCTCATTTTCACCCTGAACTATTGCTTGTCGCAAACTCACGCCTGACAGAAATATAGACAGATTGCAATTTTTAGATATATGCTGCAAACATTGCAGAAAAGCCTGAAGGGGTTACGGCCTCATAGCACGGATTCCGATAGTAGAAATCAGTAATTGCAATCAATGCGATTGCCGGTTCAATATCAGGGGGATATAGCTGATAAGAACGGCTGCGGAGAAATGCTTTTTAGCGTACCTGTTTGGCTCACCGGTCCGTGACAGCGCGACGTCGAAACAAGGGAGGTAGTTACATGCTGGTCAGCAACCCGTTTGCGGAGTTGTCAACCACAATTTCGCCTGGTTTGATGCAGGCATATCTGTGGTTGATGATCCTGTTTGTGGCCGGGGGAACCCTGTTCGACATCATCCACAAGCAGAGCGCAGTTTACTTCTTCCGGAATATGAAGGCCGCCAAGTCGAACAGTTCCCGGCAGGTCAACGGTGGCGAAATGGCCTCGCTGGCAGTTAAGACGCTCGCGGTGGATGTCGCGACATCGGCCGAGTTCTGCAACCGGCATCGCCGTATTGCCCACCTGTTCACCATGTACGGTTTCATCGCCTATGTGTTGTCCACCGCCATCATGGTATTGGGCTATCCTACAGCGGCAGACGGCACCCCGTTCATCTGGTCGCTTCTGTGGACGCTCGGCGCATTGGCAGTCTGTTTTGGCGGCTACTGGTTCTGGTTTTTCATCCGGGTGGACGTGGCAGCGGAGGGGCAGTCGCCACTACGGCTTATGCGGGCGGACCTTTTTATCCTGTCACTGCTCGGCAGCGCGACGTTCGGTCTGGTCTGGGCCTATGTGCAGCACGCTGGTGGCGGTGGTTTCTGGTCTTCCGTATTTCTGTTTCTTTATCTAGTTTCAACGACAGTCCTGTTCGGTTCGGTGCCGTGGTCGAAACTTTCGCACATGTTCTTCAAACCCGCAGCCGCGTTTGAGAAAAGAGTATCCGAGGCCAACGGTTCGGCGCAGAATTTACCGACACTCACCCGCGACGATCCCGAACAAAAGCAAAGACACTCCATGGAACTTTTGCGAGACGCACCGATGAACATGGGGCTTGGCATCAAACGCGAAGCACCCCGCCACTATTGACAAACAGCCCGCATTTTTTCTCGAAACAGCATAAGGAGCCCGACTCATGCCTACCTTCGTCTACATGACAAGGTGTGACGGATGCGGACATTGCGTCGACATCTGCCCCTCGGACATCATGCACATAGATAAGACCTATCGCCGTGCCTACAACATAGAACCGAACATGTGCTGGGAGTGTTACTCCTGCGTCAAGGCTTGTCCGCAACACGCGATCGACGTGCGAGGCTACGCCGATTTTGCGCCGCTTGGTCACAGTGTTCGCGTCGATCGCGATGAAGAGAAAGGCACGATCGCCTGGAAAATCAAGTTCCGCAATGGCACGGAAAAGAACTTCCTGTCGCCAATTACCACCAAGCCTTGGGGGCAGGCTATTCCCAAGCTGGCGGAAGTTCCGGCCCCCAGTGCAGAACAGCGCGGCAGCCAGTTACTTTACAACGAGCCGAAATATATCCGCCTGGATGAGGGTGGTCTGCATACGCTTGAGTCCAACGGCCTCAAGATGAAGAAAGGCGTGTATTACTGATGGCTTACAAAACGATCGTCGAAGACAGCATCGATATTCTGGTCGTTGGAGCAGGTCTTGGCGGCACCGGCGCTGCCTGGGAGGCCCGGTTCTGGGGACAGGACAAAAAGATAGTCATTGCCGAAAAGGCCAACATTGATCGTTCCGGCGCTGTCGCCCAGGGTCTTTATGCCATCAACTGCTACATGGGCACCCGCTGGGGCGAGAACAACCCGGAAGACCACGTTCGCTACGCCCGTATCGACCTTATGGGGCTGGTGCGCGAAGACCTGCTGTTCGACATGGCCCGGCACGTCGACTCAACGGTACACCAGTTCGAAGAGTGGGGCCTTCCGATCATGAAAAACCCGGAGACGGGGCGCTATCTGCGTGAAGGGCGATGGCAGATCATGATCCACGGCGAGTCTTACAAGCCCATCGTGGCAGAAGCGGCCAAGAAATCCGCCGACAAGGTTTTCAATCGCATCTGCGTCACCCACCTGCTGATGGATGAGAGCAAGGAGAACCGCGTAGCCGGCGCCGTCGGTTTCAACGTCCGCACCGGCGACTACCACGTCTTCAAGTCCAAGGCAGTGATCTGCGGCGCAGGTGGTGCGTCGAACATCTTCAAGCCGCGGTCTGTGGGTGAAGGGTCCGGACGCACCTGGTATGCACCTTGGTCATCAGCTTCCGCCTATGGACTGATGATCGAGGCCGGCGCCAAGATGACGCAGATGGAAAACCGCATCGTGCTGGCGCGCTTCAAGGACGGCTACGGCCCGGTCGGGGCCTACTTCCTGCACCTGAAGACCTATACGCAAAACGGTATGGGTGAGGAATACGAGTCCAAATGGTTCCCCGATCTGCAGAAAATGGTCGGCAAGGAATATCTGGATCCGGAAGTTTCACACCTGACACACAGGCCGATTCCGACCTGTTTACGCAACCACGCGTTGATCAGTGAAGTGAATGCTGGTCGTGGCCCCATTCACATGGTGACCATGCAGGCCTTTCAGGACCCGCACCTGGAAGAAGTTGGTTGGGAAAACTTCCTCGGCATGACCGTCGGCCAGGCAGTTCTTTGGGCCGCTACCGATGTGGATCCCAAGAACGAAAACCCGGAACTGACCACGTCCGAGCCATATGTGATGGGTTCCCATGCAACCGGAAGCGGCGCATGGTGTTCGGGTCCGGAGGATGTTTCTCCGCCCGAATACTTCTGGGGCTACAACCGCATGACAACGATCGAGGGCCTGTTCGGCGCCGGTGACGCCGTTGGTGGCACACCACACGCCTTCTCGTCAGGTTCATTTACTGAAGGCCGTCTTGCCGCAAAAGCCGCATGTAAGTATATCGATGATGGCAAGGCCGAAGGTATTGTCGTCTCCGATTCACAAATCGGCCGCCGCAAGAAGGAAATATACAAGCCGCTGGAGCATTACAAAATCTACCGCAACGCGATCGTGGCCGGCGATGTCAATCCGCACTACATCAATCCCAAACAGGGGCTGGACCGGTTACAAAAGCTGATGGACGAGTATTGCGGCGGGGTAACCGTCAGCTACATGACCAACGAGAAGCTTCTGAATATTGGTCTCAAAAAGCTCCGGGTCATGGAAGAAGACCTCGAAAGCCTGGCAGCAAAGGACACCCACGAATTGTTGCGGGCATGGGAACTGAAGCACCGGCATCGCGCCGCGGAATGCGTCACCCAGCATACACTGTTCCGCAAGGAGACGCGCTGGCCTGGTTACTACTACCGGGGAGATGCGCTGAAGCTGGACGACAAGAACTGGCACGTGCTGACGGTATCGCGCCGTGACCCGAACACCGGTGAGTACACCATGGAAAAGGCGCCTTGTTATCACCTGGTTGGCGATGACGAGTAGCAGCTGCATTGGGTTAAAGTTTGCATTGAACTTCCGCTTTCTGGAAATCACAGAGTGACATGCGTGAATATTATTGAGAAAACTGATGAGGAGATACAAGCCATCGCCGAACCCTTGTGGCGAGACCTCGTGAAAAACTCGAACGAGGGAAAATATGGTGAATTCGTCAAGAATTTTTCCGCTTCGTTTGCGCGCGCCATGAACCAGATTTCCGTCGGTCACCAGTTCGCGAACAGCAAACTGGCCAGAAACCTGTCCGAGGAAACTGATTTTTTGGGCACGATCCGCCGGGGCGAGCATGTGACGGTTCTCTATCGGCAGCGGAGCACAAAAAAGGAGGGGGAGTGGGTTGGACGGATTGTTCTGGGCTATGAAGACGGAAAGGTCCGGATTTTTGGTGCGTCCATTTTCTGAGCAGTCGCGATGAGTGAAACGATTCAGGACGGAAAATTCGTTGAACTGACTTACAACGTGACCGACAAGAAAACGGGGCACGTGCTTACGAGTGTCGAATTTCCGCTAGGCTATGTTCACGGCCACAATGAAATTTTGGCGCCGGTGGTGCATGGAGAGCTGGAAAAAAAGGCCGCAGGCGATGTTATCAAAGTGCCAATCGACGGCAATCAGATTTTTGGTCCGAGGGACGAATCGCTGGTATTCACAGATCATATTGACAACGTTCCGGAGGAGTACCGACAGGTAGGCACCTCGATCCTCATGGAAAACGACAGCGGTCAGACACGCAGTTTTCTCGTAACCTGGATGGACGACGAAAAATTGATTGTCGACGGCAACAACCCGCTTTCCGGCAGGGAGGTTGTCTTTACGCTCCAAATTCTGACAGTCCGTGATGCAACCGATGAAGAGAAAAGGGCTGGTGGGGCTATAGTTGAAGAAGTAGACATTGACCCGTCGCTTATGAAACCGGTGTAAGTGTGGGTTCAGACGAAGCGGGCAATTTTTTCGCCCTGGATATTTTCAACCCGGCCAAGGCGCACTAATCTCGTGCAATCCCGGCTACACAGAAATCAAGAGGCAACACATGAGCGAACAAAAACCCGTCACCAAAGTTCCTGACGGCCATACTCGATTTTTGACAACGCGCCAAATGGAGCCGAACAAGAAGGGATTCGTCGGTTACGAAACCGTCTGGGAAGAGTTTCAAAAAGAAGCCGAATACGAAACACCCAAGAAACCTTGAGCGCGGTGTCGATTCAAAATGCATATCATTGGGCGTCCCATTCGTCGCCAGGCTGATGCACGGGCTATGTCCTGTTGTAGCGACAGGGTGGCCCGATCAATTCATGCCTGCGATCAGCCAGAGATCCCATTTTTGCACTAATCTATAGCGTCGAGCATGCGGGATTGGCGCGGCAGAACTTTCAGGTCGACGAGGGAGCTCACTATCGCAGCCAAGAAGGTTGCCTCCCTATCATAGTAGACCCGGTATAATTGGACCTTGAGTGACAGCACGCATCCGAAAATGATCGCAGATATCGTCAGAAATGAGCCAATCGCGAGGGTCGACACGCCGGTGATTCCCTGACCGATCGTACATCCCATACCCAGCACGCCGCCAAATCCCATCAGGATCGCACCGACAATGTGCCGGATGACATCGCTTCTGTCTCCAAACCACTCGATACGGAAATTTCTCGTTGCCATTGACCAGCCGAAAGCACCTGCAACCACTCCCAACATTGCCATCAGGGCATAGGTGAGATAGCGCGGATCGAAACCATGAAACGCGGCGCCCAGGCTTTGACCTATCGGATTGATGAAGGTAAGCGATTGTGGCGCCAGCGATGCCGTATCGGCCGGTTTGCCCTCGTCGGTGTCAACGTAAAAATCCCAGTCGGTGGCAAACTGCAGGGGTGAATGGATTTCGCCATCGACATCGATCGCGGTATTGCTCGTCAGATACCAGACAAGAAGCACGCCAAGGCCCACGGTCAGGCCGCTGACCAAATTGCTGCGATTGCCGCGGAATTCACGTGACTTGAACACGAACCATATCAGCGCCAGTCCAATTACGGCTGCGACTACTTGCCTGACGGTTTGCGCTCCGCCAACTCCGGCCAGCAGCGTGCCAAGATCCTGGGAAGGACCGACGTTGATGCTTAGCGGCTGGGTCCATGAAAAAAACAGCAAGCTGTAGAGCGTCTGGTCGCTACCCGGGAACGGTCGGACCATGAAATAGGCGATCGGTGCGATTATCAGGAACACGACAACTGATTTCAGGTTTCCCCCGCCAATTCTGGTCAGGCACTTGTTCGCGCAGCCGCCGGCAAGCGACATGCCAACACCGAAGGCAAAGCCACCGAAAATGTTTTCAATCCAGACGATCTGGCCAGCGCGATAGGGCGGGAAAGCACCGTCTGGTGCGACCATGGACATTGGCTCAAGTATTGCAACCCCGATCACTGCGATTGCTATCGCAAGCAGCCACGCACGCATGCGGCTCCAGTCTCCCATGTTGACGATGTCGGAGACCGCTCCCATTGTGCAAAAATTTGTCTTGGCAATAACCCCCCCAAGCACAACGGCAATTGCGAAAATTGCCCACAACAAAAACAGATTGGCATGCGCGAAAGTTTCGAAAATCACCGCCATATTCCCCGGCTACTGATCCGCGTTGAACCATCAATACCATATCGTTACAAGCGGTGTTGAGTAGGATAGTCGAATATATTCAAACAATGCGATGTGTCAATCAGCCCGGTCGTGATACGCGCGTGAGCGCATCATCACGTGATGCCAGACTGATTTCCGCAACTCCACCAGAAAAGGCCAGCATTGACTCGACAGGTTGAAGAATTAGGCGCTAAGACAGGTCGAAGACTTATATTCAATTTTCTGTATGTTGTTATAGCGGAGAAACAAATGCGCCTGCGAGTTCTCGATTTTGGTTATGTTCCGGCATTACGCAGCCAGGCGATCTATCATGGTGTTGCCCACACAATAACCGAAGATTCCGAACCGGTATTGACACTCGTCAATCCTGATACGCCCTATGTCTGCGTCGGCGTTCACCAGGAGGTGGCTGCTGAAGTCGATGAGGACTTCTGCAGGTCGGAGGGATTGCCGGTGATACGCCGACATGTTGGCGGTGGCGCAGTCTATCTCGACCGCAACCAAATGTTTTTCCACTTTCTGTTTCCGCGCACCAAGGCGCCGCAGTACGCTGTCAATCTCTATCCGCGGTTCATCGATCCCGCCGTCCGCACCTATCGCGAGATCGGCGTTCAAGCGGAGTACCGACCGGTCAACGATATTCACGTGGCGGGGCGCAAGATTGGCGGGACAGGAGCGGCCTCAATCGGCGATGCGACAGCAATGGTTGGCAGTTTCATGTTCGATTTCGATACGTCGACCATGTCGAAATGTCTGAAAGTTCCGTCCGAAAAATTCCGCGACAAACTGAAGTCGACGTTGGACGACTACATGACCACCATGACCAGGGAGATGGAAGAACTGCCGTCGCGCGAGGCAGTCAGGGATATCTTCCTGCGGCATTGCGCCGAAGTGCTCGACGTCGAACCGGTGCTCGATCAACCTACCGAAGCTGAACTCCAGGCGATTGCTGATCAGGAGATTGCGCTGAGCGACCCGCAATGGACATACCGAAAGGGCAAGGGGCGCGCAAAAATGGGCGTCAAGATTTCGGAAAGCACCCATCTCAACGAGGCCATGCACAAAGCTAAAGGCGGGCTGATCCGCGCCAGTCTATTGGTGCGGGACGGCAAGATCGACGATCTGATGATTTCTGGTGATTTCACCTGTCTTCCGGAAGACGGTATTGACAAACTGGCGAAAAATCTCCGAGGCGCCGAGCTTGGACAAGAAGCCTTGAGTGAACGGGTTTCACGCGAGATCAAGAACCTGAAGCTCGATATTCCTGCCGTTGAGCCATCGGATTTCACCATTGCGATCATGTCTGCGGCCGCTACCGAACGGTAGCAGGCATCATCGGCAATCCGATAGCAAAAGGATACAACGTTGAAGACGATCTGCGTCATCCAGCATACGGAAGCCGAATATCTGGGTCTTGTCGAAGACCATCTGGAAAGCCGTTCGATTCGTTTCAACTACTTTCGGCCATTCACAAAGGGTGGCACTCTGCCTGTCGACGAGGAAGAATATGACGGATTGTTTCTGTTGGGCAGTGGCCCTTTCGGCATTGTCAGCGGTCCTCTTTTAACCAGTCTTGCCCCCGAATTGAGAGTTGCCGAACGGTTTCTCGAACTTGGTAAGCCGGTCGTCGGTTTCGGTATTGGCGCCATTCTTTTATCGGTTGCGGCGGGCGGCGGCGCTGATGAAGCACCCCTCAGATTTGATATCGGGGAGGCGCAGGTTCTGGAAGATGCTGACGTGAAATCCATCCTGCCGGGGCGGTTTCCCTATGCTACCTATCTGCGTGATAAACCAGTAGTACCGCCGGCCGCCAAGATACTGGCGCTGGATGGCACCGGCGAGCCGTTGGTGTTTTCTGTCAGCGGCAATTCCTTTGGCTTTGTCTGTCACCCGGGGATCAAATCGGCGATGGTCGAAGACCTGATCATGGAGTTCGAGGAAACGCCTGAAAATACCGTCGATATGCTTGACGAATTGCGCATGAAGCAGGTTGGCATCGCCGAAGCACTGAGCATCTTGATGGTCGGATTGGTGCAAAGATGCGGCTGGATGAGCCAAACCGCTACCATCAAATGACAAGGTTTGATGGGCCAAGGGCAATTTCCGCTGGATTTCGAGAATAAATAGGGATATTTGAATATATGCGTTTGTAGGTGAGTCAGATCACCAGCAACCGGCAAATGGCATTCTCGGGAGGAGAAGCGCAGCATGGCTGACAAACTCGTCATTATTATGGTCAACACCGATCCGCGCAATGGCGAGGAGTTGGGCGCTCCGTTCTTTCAGGCAACGGTCGCTGCCGCAATGGACTATGAAGTCGAGGTGGTCTGTACAGCGACTTCTGGGCAGCTAATGAAAAAAGGTGTGGCTGAAAAACTGGTCGTCAAGGAGGGTTCTCCAAAGACCGTCTACGATTTCATCAAGGACGCACATGACGCCGGTGTCAAATTCTACTGCTGCTCGCCCAATCTGGACCTTTTCGACATGACAGAGGACGACCTGATTCCTGAATGTGAAGGAATTGTCGGTGGTGCCAGGGTGATCGAAGCGGTCATGGAAGAGGACAATACTAAGGTGCTGACCTACTAGGTCTGCACACTGGAGGAGATGATGGCCGGACGAATGTCTGCAATTGGCGATCCGCTATCGGCAGAGCCTCCGGTTGCCCGCGAAGAGCTCGAAGAAATATTCGAGGATATCAGTTCGCATATTCTTTATGACCACGAACTGCATGGCTGCCTGAATTGCGGCATCTGCACCGCGACCTGCCCATCGGCTCAGTACTATGATTACTCGCCGCGCGAGATCGTTCAGCTACTGTGGACCGAGAACCTCGAAGGCATTTACGATGCGATGCAGGAGAAAATTTGGGCCTGCGCCCAATGCTATACCTGCGCGGCGCGTTGCCCGTTTGAAAATTCGCCCGGTGGCCTGGTGATGATAATGCGTGAGGTCGCCATCAAGCACGGCATGCAATCCGCCAAGGAGGTCCTGAGACCGTTTTCGCGGGTTCTGCTGAAAGTGATTTCGACCGGTAACCAGCTTGCGCCCAACATGATCACGCGTGAGGCATTCCCGGATTGGGGTCCAAATGTCAGCAAGGTCGATGCGCCGCTGAACATCCTTCGCAAGGCAATACCGGTGCCTACAATGCATACGATGGATACGGCTTGGGCAGTGAACCTGAAGACCTCGATCGAACTCTACACGATCTGGGAAGAGACCGGCGTACTTGATCAGCTGGAAACCGTTGATGAGAACTTGTTCGACGTGGTTTGCGACGTCATGGAAGAGAAACGCGAAGAATATGAAGAGTGGCTCGAAGAGCAGGAAAATGCGGACGATGACTGATCTCGTCCACACCATGGAGAATTGAATGGCTAATTCCCGAAATGGATCCGAAAATGGTGCTGAAGGCGCAGAGGGCGCCTTTGTGGGGTTTGGTGAGGAATGGCGCCAGTCGAACCTGACGCCGACAGAAGCCCGCCGCGCCACCGACTGGGTAGAGGCGAGAATCGACAAGCGGTCGATGCTGACCAGCAAGGAGCGCGTCGAAGATATCCGCGACGCTATGTGGCAGCTCGAAAAGGACGGGGAAATCCTTATCCACCGGATTGATGACCGTCACAAGCCGGTCATTGCGCGCACGCTTTATGGCTGGGAAAAGAAAATTCCAACGACCAATCTTTGGCATCACAAGTCCTGCGGCCAGTGCGGCAACATTCCGGGCTATCCGTCCTCGGTCATGTGGCTGATGAACCAGCTTGGCACTTCCTATATTGACGAAACCGACCAGACATCATGCACGGCATGGAACTATCACGGATCAGGTATCGGAAACGTCGTCAGCTTGGCTGCCGTGTTCCTGCGCAATTTCCATCAAGCCTACATCTCTTCGAAATCGCAGGGCCTCGACGTAGGCACCTATTTCCCGTTGGTTCACTGTGGCACCTCATTCGGCAATTACAAGGAAATGCGCATATTTCTGATGCACTCCGCTGAACTGCGCGAACAGGTCAAGAAGATTCTCGCCAAGCTCGGAAGGCTCGTAGACGGCAAGCTGCTAATCCCGGAGGAAATAGTGCACTACTCCGAATGGCTGCACATCATGCGAGACCAAATTCGTGACCGCCAAACCCTTGATGTGAGCAACGTTCGCGCAACGGTTCATCCGGCCTGCCATGTCTACAAGATGGTTCCGGAGGACGTGATCTACGATGAAACCGTGCTCGACGGAAATCGTGTTGCCGTCTCGACCGGACTGCTCCAGACACTGGGTGCGGAGGTAGTCGACTATTCAACCTGGTATGATTGCTGCGGATTCGGCTTCAGGCACATCATCGGCGAGCGTGAATTCACCCGCTCATTCGCTATTGATCGCAAGATCAAGGTAGCCGTTGAGGAAGCCCGCGCCGACGTTATGATCGGTCATGATACTGGCTGCATTACCACGCTCGACAAGAACCAGTGGATCGGAAAGGCAGTCGGCAAGGTCTACGCATTGCCGATCATGGCCGATTGCCAATTTGCTGCCTTGGCGCTTGGAGCCCATCCCTACAAGCTGGCGCAGCTACATTGGCATGCATCGCCCTTCGAGACCTTATTGGAGAAAATCGGCATAGACTGGGAAAAGGCCAAAGTGGAGTTCGAATCCTACCTTGATGAGGTCAAGGCCGGTCGCATTGAAACCCTTTATGATCCGAAACGCGCGATAACGTCCGGGGAAGGGTACGTTAAGCCAGCCGCGCTCACCGACGCCGGAGGAAATAAATGAGTTTGCCGGTTCTTGTAGTTGGAGGCGGCCCTGCCGGATTGTCGGCCTCCCGCGCGCTTGCAGCGGCTGGGCAGTCCGTTGTTCTGGTCGAAAAGGAAGATCGGCTCGGCGGTGCGCCAATCCTGTCGGGTTACGCCAAGCTGGTGCCATCCGGTGAATGGGCCAAGGATGCGATAGGCGGCATGGTCGACCAAGTCGAAGCACACAAGCTCATCGCGGCACAAACCGGCATCACGGTGAAGGGTTTTTCCGGCAAGCCCGGTGCTTTCAAGGCGGTGCTGTCGAACGGCAAGACCATAAAGGCGTCTGCCGCGATCCTGACCACTGGCTTTACCCATTTTGATTCAGTCAACAAGCCCGAATGGGGTTTCGGTACTTATCCGGACGTGGTGACCACTACACAGATCGAGCAAATGCTGTCGTCAGGTGCAGGTATCAAATGCCCCTCCGACGGTCGGGAGCCGGAGCGGGTGGCGATTCTGCTCTGTGTCGGTTCGCGCGACCGCCAGATTGGCCGAACATGGTGCTCGAAGATCTGTTGTACGGTTTCGGCCAATATCGCAATGGAAATCCGCGAGGCGCTGCCCAAGTGCAACGTCTACATCTATTATATGGATATCCGCACTTTTGGACTCTACGAAGACCGCTACTATTGGGAAAGCCAGGAGAAGCATAAGGTCAAGTACATCAAGGCCCGTATCGCGGAAGTAACCTCCGATGGCAAGCGCCTCATCGTCAAAGGTGAGGACACACTGGTCAAACGTCCAATCACGATTCCGTTCGACATGGTGGTGCACGCGATTGGCATGGATCCCAATGTCGATAACATGACACTATCGGCGATCTTTGACGTCAAACTTCAGGAACATGGATTTATCGGCCGCGGGCTGGCCTATTCGGCCATCGCGGAAACGTCGCGCCCTGGTGTGTTCGTGGCTGGCGCGGCCACCGGTCCGGAGACGATCGACGACTCCATTGCGCAAGGTCAGGCAGCGGCTATGTCAGCAATTGCGCTGGCGCGGCAAGGCACACTGGAGACCGCTAAGTAATGTTCAGTTTCGGACTGAAGAAAGTCAGCGAACCTGCCCCTGTCGGGCCGGTGCTCGACCTTTCGGGCCCGCGGCTTAGAAGAGGCTTTGAGAACCTGGTCGATTCCGCCGAATCCACTGGCGGCGTGGAGCGCTATGTCAGCGCGCTGGCTCTCAAGGCGTCTTTGTTCCAGGAGGTACTGGGCAAAGGCCGGATCGCAGAAATGACCGAAACCGAATTTTGCGATATCGCCTGTTTCATAGCACCGGTCCGGCGGCGTATCGGTTCGTGGCTTGGCGAAAACAAGTTTGAAAACCTTCGTCGTCAGATCGAGGCCCTGCTCAGTGGCTGGACCGACATATCCGACTGCGACGATCGTATCGCGGCATTTGTCGAGGCTTTTCCGGAGGGGCGTGACTTCCGCTGGACCCGTGACCTGGCAGTGGAAATCCTGCATTTCGTTGCACCCGAACATTATCCGCTGATGACCCGCTGGATATGGGACCAGAAGGTAGGCACCGGCGTAGTGCGCGAAATCTGGCACACCGACGACATCGACAGTTCAACAATCGAAATCGGCGACGGTTTTGCAATGCACGCCATGTTGCGCAAAGAGCTGGAATCCTTTCTGACCGACAATGGCGTCTTCCGGGATTTACCGTTCTATATCGATCTCCTGTGCGCTCATATTTACGCTGGTTACATCAATGACCGTGGAGGGCAGTATTTGCGGCCGGATTTCTGCGGCGATCGTGTCGATGGCATGCTGCATACCCGCCGCATGCTGGGCCTTGACGCCGTTAACACCGAATCTGCACGTACACGCCTCAAACTGATCGACGGCAAGGCTCACGAAATGGGTACCGCACCCAAACTGAACTGATGGAATCAATGATATGCCGATTCACGAAAAATCGCTGATACGGTCCGAAGATCTGATAACGCACGAGGAATTGGTGCTCGATGGCGTCGACGTGTCGGGCCATTGGAGCACATTCATCGAGAATCGTGCGGTCACCGACTACAATGAGGCGATGGAGGACGAGATTTCGGCCTTGCCTGGCGGTGAATTCATCCACCGTTGCTGGCAGTGCGGTTCCTGCACAAATGCCTGCACGGTCAATGCGATCAACCCCGACTTCAACCCACGCTTCTGGATATACCTGATACGCACGGGCATGGAGGAAGAGCTGCTTCGCGACAAGGACATTATCTGGCAGTGCGTATCTTGCAACAAATGCACTTATGCCTGCCCTCGTGATGTCAATCCCGAGGGCGTGATGAAGGCCACGGCCCACTGGCTGGAACTGAAAGGCCATACCGAGAAAAAGCCGTCGATGATATTCGACGAGGAATTCACCGAACAGATCGTGACGACCGGCAAGATCGAAGATGGTAGGGTGCTGCGCCGCTTCTTTGCAAAGACCGGCCAACCGCTGTTCCAAGAGTGGCTAGTCGCGCTTGTGCGTAGCCTGGTTTTCCGTCTGCCGATCGGCCTTTTGACCAAGATGGGGCTGGCAACACTGTTTCACCCGCGCACTCGCGGTTGGAGTCGCTCTCGGGCGGCCATGGAAGAGTATATCGCCGAGCGCGAAACCGAAAACCGCAAAGCACTGGGATTGGAATCAAAATCATGAGTGGCAAGTATCAACGCGTTGCATATTATCCCGGCTGTGCTCTCGAAGGCACCGGCCATGCTTACAACCGCTCGACCAAGGCTGTCGGTAAAAAACTTGGCCTTGATTTGGTGGAGTTGAAGAACTGGAACTGCTGCGGGGCGATGGAAGTCAAGAACATCGATCCGAAGCTGCAGACCTACCTGTCGGCCCGCAACCTCTCCATTGCCAAGGACATGGGTTTCGAAACCGTAATGGCTCCTTGCAATGGTTGCTACCACAATCTGAAGAAGGCCGAATACGACCTGAAACACGATTCCGAGTCGATCGAGGTTAATGACCGGCTGGCGACCAAGGCAGGGCATACGAAATACCAGTCGGGCGATGTCGAAACCATCCACGCGCTCGACTGGATCAAGCATTCCATCGGCGAGGAAGGGCTGAAACAGCACGTGAAGAATTCGCTGAAAGGCTTGAAGGTCGCCAACTATTACGGCTGCATGTATACCCGCCCGCGCCACATCTTCCCGGAAAAAGACCAGGGTCCGGGTTCGGAATCGACATCGAAACCGCATTTCATGGACGATCTTCTGGCGGCTGCCGGCGCCGAGAATGTCGAGTACCCGCTGAAAACAGCCTGCTGTGGTGGCGCCCACACGCTTTCGGATTCCGAAACATCGACCAGGCTGGTGCTCAACCTCCTAGAAACCGCCGAAGCCTGCGGTGCAGATGTGATCGCCACCGAGTGCCCGACCTGCCACAGCGGCCTCGAGATGCATCAAAAGCGGGCGGAGACGGTGTTCGGCCGCAAGACCAAGGTGAACATCCTTTACTTCACGCAGCTGTTGGGACTGGCGCTCGGCCTGTCGCAGCGGAAAGTCGGCATTCATGAGAACCTTTCGGATTCGCGCGATCTCCTGTTCGAAAAGAGGATCGGATGATGGTCGCACTCAAACCGGCAGGCACCGAGGCGGTCCGATCCAACCCAACAGTAGTCGATCGTCTGGATGAAATCGCGCGGCTGGAGGAAGCCGAATTGGCAGCGGGTAGCGAGAATTTCGCGCTGGAATTGCTGCAGATCGGGGAAGCTGCACTTGAATCCTGGCTAACAAGCCAGAACCTGAATATTGAAGCACGCCTGGTGGAAGGCTTCCGGCTGCTTGGCCTGCATCGTCAGGGCGCAAAAGGCGATCCATCCTTCAATGCCTGCCGCGAGACCTGTCGCGAACTGGTCTACCGGACCAATTGCGCCCGGCTCGGTTCGGATGAAGCGGACATTGCCCGACAGCTGAGGCTTGGCGCGATGGTCGCCCGTCATCTCGCGTTGTTTGTCGATGGCAAACTGGAAACGGCGGGGCTTGGCGAATTTTGCTGCTCGTCGCGGCAACTTCGCAGCACTATATACGATATGATGCCGTCCAAAGATGAACTGGAGTGATTGATTATGGCAACCGTACGTGGCTGCGAGCTTCCCGATGATCTACTCTACGATGTGGAGAACAATATCTGGTACCGGGAGAACGACGATGGGACCGTCACGCTGGGAATGACGGCAGTCGCTGCGGCGATGGCCGGACCGCTTGTGGCGTTTACACCAAAGAAGGCCGGCCGCTCGGTGAAGGACGGCAAGTCCTGTGCAACGGTCGAGTCTGGCAAGTGGGTCGGACCGGCCAAGATTGCCTTTGACGCAGAAGTCACGGAAATCAACGAGGAACTAGTCGCCAATCCGAAAATGGCGGGCGAACAGCCATATGGAGCCGGCTGGCTGGTGAAGGTTGTGCCAGAAGACTGGGCCTCTGCCAAGGGAAGATTGACACCTGGAACGGCCGTGGCCGAGCCCTATGAGGCCAAGATGGCGGCTGACGAATTTGCCGGCTGCGAAGAGCTTGCATGACGCGTGGGCGGGCCGCGGAGTCGCGGCTCGGCGCGAAACTGGTCCGGATGATCCGGCGGGAGGTATGAAATGAATGCTGATACAGGAACCAATGCAAAGGCCATGAGCATGATCGTGACCAAGGGTTCGCTCGATTGGGCCTATCCGCCATTCATACTTGCGACCACCGCGGCGGCGATGGGTTTGAAAGTCTCGATGTTCTTTACTTTCTACGGGCTGACGCTTCTGAAGAAAAAACTGGATCTGCAGGTCACCACACTCGGCAATCCGGCCATGTCAATGCCGATGATGGGTATGCACATGGGAATGCCCAATATCGTCAGCGCCATTCCCGGCGTCGATGCCGCAGCAAGTGCGATGATGAAGAATCTGATCAAGAAAAAGGGTGTGGCCTCGATCGAGGAGTTGCGCGACATGGCCGTGGAATCCGACGTAAAGATGATCGCCTGCCAGATGACGATGGACCTGTTCGAGTACAAGACAGACGATCTTATCGAAGGGCCTGAACTCGGGGGCGCGGCCACATACATAGAAGAAGCCAGCAAGAGCGAAATCAATCTGTTCATCTGACATCCGCTGCTGATCGCGCGAGCGCAATATGAAGGAGAATTACACATGGCCGACCAGGTTTTGGACGTAAAGGGCCTGAATTGCCCGTTGCCGATTCTGCGCGCCAAGAAAGCCTTGAAGGATATGGCGACCGGAGCGACCTTGGAAATTCTGGCAACCGATCCGGGCGCTGTAAAAGATTTCGAGGCGTTTTGCCGTACCACCGGAAACGAATTGGTTGAATCGACGCAGGAGGACAAGACTTTCAGGTTCATTATCCGGCGCGCGGCGTAAGCCTGGATGTTGGAATGCGCTATCACCTAGTGAGCGAATAAAGCGCCGGAACGGTCCTCGACCTCCATGGCCTGAATTTGTCACCGAGGATTTCTACCACACCGAATGCCGATTGCGGGTCTTGCGCCGTATATTCCCGACGGTCCTGCCGGCAATCTTGTGAGTAACGTACGCTGGGGGATCTTCTTCAATGCCGGCCAGGTCTGCTCGGCGATGGCGCGACTGATCGTGCACGACGACATTTACGACGATGTGCTGGACGCCGTGGTGGCAATGGCAAGGGATTTATCGGTCGGCCCCGGAATAGAACAGGTAAAATTCGGCAACACCATGG
>JAHEGF010000426.1 GCA_024645155.1 Phyllobacteriaceae bacterium
AATAAAAGCAAGGTAGTTACCAATGCCAGCTTAAAAGTGAGAAAAAGCGGATCCCAATTCATAGCTCAGCCAACATCATTTCGTTCATGGGGATAAGAACAAACACCTCCTTGCCAGCCTTAAGTCCGAGCCGTCTGACCGAGGCGCTAGCGACCACCGCTGTAATCGGTCCGTCTTCAGACCGAAGGGCAACCCGGCTCAGCAATACCCCCTCTTCCAGGCTTTCGATTCGCCCGGTAAGTCGATTCTCCACACTGGTTTGAACACTTTCTTCCAGGGAAAGGATCACTTCAGTTTCCTTGAAGAGCACTCCAATGGCGCCGCCTTCGGCCAAATAGGAAGCCGTCTGGGGCGTATCAATGACAATGGCCCGTAATTGGGAACCACTCCCGAGCGAAACGGTAACCAGCGAGAGGTGCCCGCTCACTTGAATCTCCTCAATCTTCCCCTGAAACTGGTTCATCTATCGAATACCCGTATTTAAGTAATGTTTCCGTCACTTCGGCCGATGTAAGATACTCATAAAAGGCCAGTGCCGCGGCCCGTTTCCGGGGGGGCGTCTTAAGGAGCAGAACCCCCTGGGCAATAGGGGCGTAAGATTTGGAATCCAAAGCCTTCCAACGCCCTTTCTCCTGCATCCCGGGCGCACGAACCGTTGCCAGGGCCGTAAATCCCATTTCCGCCGCCCCGGAAAGGACGAACTGACTGGCCTGGGCAATACTCTCCCCATAGACCAGTTTCGGGCTAATGACTTCGTACAGGCCATAATACTCAAGGGCCTGTACGGCAGCCCTTCCGTAGGGTGCAATTTTGGGGTTTGCCACAGCTATGTGCTTCACTGCCTCCCCTGCGAGTGCTTCCATGCCGGGCTCCAATGAATCGCTGAGCGTCCAAATAACCAGGCTACCATAGGCATACACCTCCGGGGGATTTTCGGCCAGGCCTTCGCTGAAAAGGGTTTCCGGGTACATCATGTCGGCCGACACGAAGAGGTCAAAGGGCGCTCCTTCCCGGATCTGTGCGGTTAGCTTGCCCGAGGAACCGACCGTAAGTTTGCAGACAATACCCGTTTTGGCGGTAAAACTCTCTGCCAGTTCTTTCATGGTAAATTGCATGCTGGAGGCGGTGGCGATAGTGATGGAGTCTTCCCCGGAAGCCCGGCCGCATCCCCAGGGAATGCCCGCAAAAGCCAGGGTGAGGCCAACCAACAGGCCGCTTACTAACTTGCTTCTTTTCATCGGCTCAATTTTCATTTCAGTGGTGCCCAAATTTAAAAGTAGGGTTTTCGCGGAAGCACCGTATGGGGTCAGCTAAGAACAGCTGAAATAGCAGAATTCATCCTTTGGATGTCACTGCCGGTACCTGTTGGCTCAGGCAGTGGAGAGTTCCAAAACCCCAGATCAGATCGAGGGCATGGATTCCGATCACTTCCCGATCTGGGAAGCAGGCCGCCAACTGCGCCAGGGCCCGGGCATCATTCACATCGTTAAAGGTAGGCACCAGTACCCGTTGGTTGAGAATCAGGAAATTCGCATAACTGGCTGGCAGCCGCAGGCCTTCGTAGAGGATTGCTCGTGGCATCGGCAGGGTCACTATCTTGAGTTTGGAGCCGTCTTGCAGGCGTGCTTTTCTCAGCAATTCAATGTTTTCCTGCAGGATTGGGTAGTTCTCGTCCCGGGGATTCTCTTCCACCACCGTAACCACGGTATCCGGGCTTACGAACCTGCAGAGGTCATCTATATGCCCGTGGGTATCATCTCCCACTATGCCCTTGTTCACCCAAATCACATGCGTGATTCCCAGGAATTCCCTGAAAACAGCTTCGTAATCTTCGCGGGTAAAGCCGGGGTTTCGCACTTGTACGCTGGGATGCAACAGGCATTCTTCAGAGGTGATCAGGGTCCCCTTGCCATTGGTTTCCAAAGCCCCGCCCTCCATGACCACTTCCTGGCCCCGGTAAGACGCTATCAGCGGCTTTTGGCTGAAATGTTTAGAGACCACTCCGGCTACATGGCGGTCAAGTCGGTAATTGGTGTACTTGGCCCAGCCGGTAAAGGCGAATTTCAGGAAAGCGCGTTTGCCGTTTCGGTAAACGCCAATGGGGCCTGAATCGCGCATCCAGCTCCGGTTGGTCTTGCAGATTATATACTGTATCCGTTCGGCACGGACATG
>JAHEGF010000427.1 GCA_024645155.1 Phyllobacteriaceae bacterium
CGCAGGGCACCGACCAGAATGTTACCTTTCCAATTCCCGAAAGGTTCCGCCGTGTAAAAGGCCATGCCGGAGGGGGCTATGGAAGGATCCCAGTAATATACCGGCTGCTCCATGCCCTCCTTTCGGGTACCTTCCCCTATTTTTAGGCCTGAATAATGCGTCCCGTAGCTGATAACGGGCCAACCATAATTTCGACCCTTCATCGGGATATTGATCTCGTCACCGCCCCGCGCCCCGTGTTCCACCGTCCAGAGCAGCCCTGTTTCAGGATGAAGGGCTGCGCCCTGCGGGTTGCGGTGCCCGTGGGACCAGGTCTCGGGCCGGTAGCCTGAGCGACCCACAAAGGGGTTGTCCCCCGGAACCGTCCCGTTGGGCAGGATACGGATAACCTGGCCCCGGTGAACCGAAAAATCCTGAGCCCTGTCCCTCTCCCCCCTCTCCCCCACCGTGATAAAGAGCTTTCCATCCCTGGAAAAGACCAGCCGCGAACCGAAATGGACACTGGTATCGGTCTTTGGCACCTGTCGGAAGATCACCGCGAAACCTTCAAGCCGGTCTTCTTCCAGGCGACCCCTTCCAACAGCCGTGCCGCTTCCTCCAGGTCCGGGCTCGGCATAGGAAAGGTAAACCAGCCTGTTTTCCCTGAAGGCGGGGTCCAGCGCCACATCCAGCAGCCCCCCCTGTCCCCGTTTGAACACCTCGGGAACACCGCCCAGGGGTTGTGACATTTTGCCGTCTGTCGATACCAGCCGCAGCCTGCCGGGGCGCTCGGTCACCAGCATCCGGCCATCCGGCAGAAATGCAAGGCTCCATGGGTTTTCTAACCCTCTGGCTACGGTGATAACGCGGACATCGTACAGTTCGGTGTTGTAAACCTCGTCCGCAGCGCCTGCCCCGGGAAAAGACCACTGGCACACCGCCGCGATGGCAAATACCATGAAGAAAACGGCTTTGGAAAAATATCTGCCTGCAGTTAGTGCGGGGTACATCATGACCGTTTATCCTCCCGGTTCGTCCACCTGTCGACTGTTTAACGTGCAAAGGGACTGTCACCAGTCCCTTTGCCTTTATAGTAAAACATGAAAGGTGAACCTTGATCCTGCTTCCTGATAAACGAGCGTCTGCCAAGGTTCACAATTCACGGGTGCCTTTATGTCAGCACAGGTTGCCCTCGAGATCGTGGTCCTCAAGCAGCGGTTTTGTGCGCTCATTGAGCTTGCTCTGGACCCACTCGTCGGCCTCGAATTCCAGCTCCTGGCGTATGTTCTCCTCTGCGAGAGCCGCCGCATCCTGTAAGTGCTTCTGAGCCTTCTTCGGACCACACATATCGGCCGAGATCGCGACCTGCTCATTGATGGCCTTCACTGCATAGACCATCCTCTTTTCCAGTTCCTCTTCGACCCACAGTTTTGCTTCAGCTTCCAGCTTTTCGCGTACTTTATCTTCGATTTTCACCATTGCAAACACCCCTTTCAAAGGCATTTTCCTAATAATATCGTCTACTGATACATTTAAAAATCTAACCACGGCGTGATTGAAAGCAAGGGGAAATAAAGTTAACGCGCCCTGAACTTCTTTTGCGGTCAGCACAAAATAGTCCAACCAACGTTAACGTTAAAGCGGCTGCGTACATGGGACGGAACTGAGGGAAGCAGTCCTCTTAAAGATTCTGATATTGGATATTGGACCTTGGACCTTTGATCGGGATCTATTTTACAGCGGCATGCCCGGCCAGGCGCAGCATCCCCAGGGACTCGGAGGAGTAGAGAACGAGGGCTGTCCAGATAAAACCGAAGCTCACGAGGTGGCCCGTCGTGAGCGGCTCGCCAAAACCGAAGACCGCCCACACGAAGTGACACGTCGGGACAATGTACTGCATGATCCCCATGGTGGAAAGCCGGAGGCGGTTCAAAGCCCCCCCGTAGAGGATAAGAGGCGTGGCTGTTACCAAACCGGCCAGCAGGAGAAGCGCGTCCGTGCCTGGTCCCACGGCGGTAAAGGAGAGCTGGCCCCGGGACATGAGCCAGAGAAGGTAGGACAGCGCCAGGGGTGACAGCAGCATGGTCTCTACGGCAAGCCCGGTGACGGCCGGTATCCTGGCAGCTTTCCTGATCAGCCCGTAAAGGCCGAAGGTAAAAGCCAGCGTAATGGAAATGATGGGCAACC
>JAHEGF010000186.1:0-4476 GCA_024645155.1 Phyllobacteriaceae bacterium
ATCATCGCGGAGGCCGGGCTTTCCTACGTCGGACTGGGCGCCCAGCCGCCGATGCCAAGTTGGGGGCGCATGCTGTTTGACGCGCAGACACGGATGATCGTCGCTCCACACATGGCGATATTCCCCGGACTTGCCATCGTCGTTACCGTTCTTGGGCTCAATCTTCTCGGTGACGGTCTGCGCGACATCCTCGATCCGAAACTGCATCGGGAACGTTGACCATGGCTTTTTCCGGTGCGCCAATTCTGGATATCCGAAAACTCGGCCTGTCGATCGGCAAATTCGAGATCCTGAAGGACGTTGATCTGAACATCCATGAAGGCGAGGTCATGGGCCTGGTCGGAGAATCCGGCTCCGGAAAGTCAATGACAGCTTTGGCCATAATGCAATTGCTGCCACTGAGGGCGCGAACGGCCGGTTCAATCACGTTCGATAACCGTGAGCTCACCAACGCATCCGAAGAAGCCATGTGCGCCTTGCGCGGGGACGATATCGGTATGGTCTTTCAGGAACCGATGACAGCACTCAATCCGGTCAAGACCATTGGCGAGCAGGTAGCCGAGGGGATACGCCTTCACACCAGAGCCAACCGGTCTGACGCCGAAAACCGGGCCCGCCGCATACTCGATCGCGTCGGCTTGCCTGCAGCCCGGTTTCCGCTGTCGCGCTATCCCCATGAATTGTCCGGCGGGCAACGTCAGCGTGTCGTGATCGCCATTGCCTGCGCACTCAATCCGAAGTTGCTCATTGCTGACGAGCCGACAACCGCGCTCGACGTCGTGCTGCAAAAGCAGATTCTGGAATTGTTGCGCGACCTTGTTGATGAAAACCGGATGAGCCTGCTGCTCATTTCCCATGACCTTGCGGTCGTCACCGATATGGCCGACCGCATCACCATCATGCGCAATGGCGAAGTGGTCGAAGAAGGAGAGACCGCAAAGACGCTTGCAGATCAGGTTCATCCTTATACGCGCCAGCTTGCGCAGGCCTCCATGCATGTACCGGCACGAGCCAGGCATAAGACACGCCGTCCCGAACAGCCGCTTCTGACATTGACCAATGTGTGCCGCGACTACCCGGGCTCTCGGATTTCATTGCTGCGGCATGCCCCGCCATTTCGCGCGGTCAACAACGTCAGTTTTTCGCTGGCGGAACGCCAATCGCTGGCATTGGTCGGACGATCGGGCTGCGGAAAATCTTCACTTGCGCGCATGGTATTGGCACTCGATCCGATCACCTCGGGCTCAATCAATTTCACCGGCACCGAACTTGCAGGCCAGTCTGGCAGTGAGTTGCGCCACGTTCGCCAGAACATGCAGGTTGTCTTTCAGGACCCCTATGGTTCATTCAATCCGCGCCACAATGTCGAACGGCTGGTTGCCGAACCGCTGCATCTGCTGGACAAGGCGCCCTCACCCGCCAAGCGGCGGGAATTGGTCGCGGAAGCGCTTCACCAGGTCGGCCTCGATGCCCGCGATATTGAAAAGTACCCCCATGAGTTTTCCGGGGGACAGCGCCAGCGTCTGTCGATCGCGCGTGCGATCATAACAAGGCCGAAGCTTATCGTGGCCGACGAACCTGTGTCGGCGCTGGATGTATCAATCCGCGCACAGATTCTCGATCTTTTTGCCGATCTGAATGACAGGCTTGGCGTCGCCTACCTTTTCATCACTCATGATTTGACGGTCGCCAGGGCCATTACCGATGATGTGCTGGTCATGCATGAGGGAAAAATAGTCGAAAGCGGCAACACCCACAAGATACTTGACGATCCAGAATCCGAGGCCGCGCGGCAACTGGTAGCCGCCGCACCGGACTTGCACCGCGCTATCAGGCGCCGCCTGGCCATGCAGGGTGAATGATTGGATCTATGCAATGACCGCAAGGGCCGCGGTCGCGATCATCAACACACTGCAAAGACGCCAGAACAGCGCGATTGCTGAATCAATATCCGACGGCACTACGGCTTGTCGGCCGCCCGCGTTGATAAAAAGATCCCCGGACGATTTCCCATCATAAGTCCGCGGTCCGCTGAGGGCGATGCCGAGCACTGCCGCAAATGCAGCCTCGGGCCATCCGGCATTGGGAGACCGGTGTTGCCTTGCATCACGCAACAGGACCTGAAAAGCGCCCGATGCGTTGCGATGGCCATCCCTGAAATAGGCAGCGATTATGCACAGCACACCGGTAAGTCTGGCCGGTATCCAGTTTGCCAGGTCATCTGTTTTTGCCGCCATCCGGCCGAAATCTATATAGCGCGCCGAACGGTGGCCAATCAAGGAATCGGCGGTATTCAACATCTTGTAGGCCAAAAGGCCCGGCAGTCCGGCAACCACATACCACAATGCGGGTGCTGCGACACCGTCGGAGGTATTTTCGGCAAGGCTCTCGATTGCTGCACGCGCGACGCCGTGCTCGTCGAGCATCGCCGGGTCGCGTCCGACGATTAGCGAAACCGCCATCCGCCCCCGTTCCAGCCCGTCTTCGCGGAGCGCCACGGCCACTGCTCCGACATGATCGGCGAGGCTTTTTTGCGCAAGAAACAGCGACACAAAAAGACACTCAAGCAAAACCCCGGCAATCGGTACGAATGCGAATATCCCGCCAAAAATCCAACCGGCTAAGGCCGCCATCAGCAGTAAAGTTACAACGGTCAGCATTCCCGAAGTTCGCTTGGCGTGGGGCGTATCATTTTCCCGAAGTGCGATGTCTACACCGGTTTCGATTGCCTTTCCGAACAATACGACCGGATGTGGAAGGTGCTTCCACAACCACTCCGGATCGCCAAATTTGCGGTCGATCGCTAGTGCGAGCAACAGGATAATCAGTCGCAATTGCATGGGGTTACCAGTTTCTCATGAATCAAACCGCCAGCAAGGTGATGCATATATTTTCATGAGGCATTATTCAGCGCTGCCTCCAGTGCATGCCCCAACCGTTCGAATTCGGAGCCGTTGGCAGGCAGGCCGAAGCGCAGCCATTTCGCATCATAGTCAAAGCTGCGAACAAGAACTCGCTGGCTGGCCAGACTTTCGGCTATCTGGGCCGCGGAATCGTTTTTGGCGAGCACGAACAGATCGGTGGTACCAACAACCTCCAGACCGGCTTTAGCGAGCAGCGATCGCAGGCAAACGGCGTCCCTTTTCAGACGCTGCCTTGTGTCGTTGATCCATTCTCCGTCCCGCAGTGCCTTGGCACCAATGAAGAGCGCCGGTCCCGCCACGGCCCAAGAACCGAGAGCAGCGCAGAGATCGCAGAGTTCACGGCCTCCGCCGATGGCAAAACCGAGACGCAGGCCAGCCAGCCCGAAAAACTTTCCGAAGGAGCGAAGCACGATTAGGCACGGATGATCGGAAAACCGTACAAAGCTTTCGTCCGGGGTGACATCACCAAATGCCTCATCGACAATGACCACATTTTGTCCCGGTGTTGCGTTGTCGAGGAGGTTGAGAAGGCGATCCGTATCGAGCAGCCTACCGTCCGGGTTGTTAGGATGGCAGGCAATGATCGTGTCGTATTCATCGAAATTTTCCGGCACCCTGGCGATTTTCCAGGCGGGATCGAATTCGGATTCGCAAGCGTCAAGGTACCCGCCATAGGTAGGCCACACGATACCCCTGCGGTCACTGCCGGCGCGCTGAATGATCGACTGGCTTCCCGGCCCAGCGATAATTCCCGCGCCATCGGGCACGCCGTAATAATCTGCTGCTGCTGCAATGCATTCTTCCAACAACCTGTCGTCGGGAAGCCGCTGCCAGATAGAACCGGGGATATCTTCGACCGGGTAGGCAACCGGATTGATGCCTGTCGACAAATCCAGCCAATCTTCCCTATTGCCGCCGTACCGGCGTGCCGCTCTGTCCAACTGGCCGCCATGAACACTCGCGCCCATCAGCGATCCGCCCGGTCAATCAAGTGCATGAAGGAACCGCAGACCGTACCTCGGCGCAAACCTGTCGTGCCAATATCTGTCCCAGATGCATCGGAAACCGCAAACAGGCGATCACAGTCTTCTTCTCGCAGGACGGTCGAGTAATGAAACTCGTGCCCGCGGTAGCTGCCTTCAAACGGCCCACCGTCAAGCGCCTTTATCTGCCTGTATCCCAAGTGACGATGACGCTCTGCAAAGCTGGTTTCCAGGTTCAGGAGTTCAAACATCGCGTGGCGGACGCCACCGGCATCGACAAGGCTCTCTCCCATCGCCATATAGCCACCGCATTCGCCGTAGATCGTTTTCCCCGCTGACGCCGCTTTTTGCAGTGCAGTCCGGCATCGCGACGCATTTGCAAGTTTGCCCGCGTGCAATTCAGGGTATCCGCCGGAAAGATATATCGCGTCGCAATTGTTGTCAGGCTCCTCGTCGGCCAGCGGCGAAAAAAAGCTGATTTCGGCATTTTGCAGGCGCCAGCCTTTTAGGATATGCGGGTAGATGAACGAAAAAGCATCATCGTGCGCGACAGCAATCCGTGTACCAAG
>JAHEGF010000186.1:4486-6715 GCA_024645155.1 Phyllobacteriaceae bacterium
TCAATCGCGATGATGGCGGAACCCGTGGATTTTCGTGATTCCGGTTCGCAATTTTCACGACGCCATCGATATCGATGGCGTTTGCCATCAGTTCGGCAGCGCTGTCGACAAACGCACCGAGTTTGCCGTTCTCCCGCGCCTGGACAAGGCCAAGGTGCCGCTCAGGCAGTTCAAGACAGGCATTGCGCATCACGACGCCGAGGAGCGGTATTCCCAATGGTTCAACGGCTGCTTCAAGCATCGCCTTGTGACGTTCACTACCGGCGCGATTGAGTATCAGGCCGGCAATGGCAATGTCTGTCCGGTGGTCACGAAATCCCCTTATGATTGCCGCGACCGAGTGTGAAAGGCGGGCGCAATCAACGATCAGGATGACCGGCAGTTTCAATAGCGCCGCCAGATCGGCGGCTGAACCGCTCCCGTCCGCTGCACCGTCAAACAACCCCATTGCAGCCTCAACCACAAGCAGCCCGTCGCCGGCAGCTTCCTTTGCCAGCGATGCGATCAGTGACGGGCGCATCGCCCACGCGTCCAGGTTTATGCAGTCTGCACCGGCTGCCGCTGCATGAAACGCGGGATCAATGAAATCAGGTCCGGCCTTTGCGGGCGCCAGTTCCACGCCACGGTCACGAAGCGCCCGCAACAAGCCCAGCGTGATCGTCGTTTTGCCGGAACGGGACTGCGGTGCTGCAATCAGGAAACCGTTCATTCGGCATCCCGTCCCGTTTCCCGTACCCCTGATCCAAGCGGATCGCTGTCGAGCTTTCGGCCTGCGAGCGCCCCCAGCCAATCCAGCCCGGCGCGCAATCGCACCGCCTCGCCCACGACGACGATTGCAGGAGGAATGAGGTCAGACGCGGCGACATCGGCGGTACAGGTGGCGAGTGTCGATTCAAGCACCTGCTGTTTTTCAGTCGTACCGTTGCAGACGATGGCGACCGGTTCGCTTGGCGGGCGCCCGGCAATCATCAGCCGTTCCGCTATCGGCCCGATGTGCTTCATTGCCATATACATGACGATCACCGGGGAACTTCGCGCTACCCCGTTCCAGTCAATGCGCTCCGGGACAACGCCGCCGGCATCATGTCCCGTCAGGAAAGTGACACTGTGATTGATATCGCGATGAGTGACAGGAATGCCAGCATAGGCCAGCGCCGCAGTGCCAGCGGTGACCCCCGGCACGATGCGAAACGGGACATTGTGCTCGACCAGCGTCAAGGCCTCCTCACCGCCGCGTCCAAAGACAAAAGGGTCGCCACCCTTCAGTCGCAATACGCGTTTTCCCTCCCTGGCAAGCTCGACAAGCCGCAGCGATATGTCGCGCTGCTTGGCAGACGGTTTTCCGCCGCGTTTGCCGGCATACTCCAATACGGCACCAGGTGCCGCCAATGATAGGCACTGCTGGTCGACAAGCGCGTCATAGACAATGACATCAGCCTCTCCCAGCGCATTAACGGCGTGCAGCGTCAGCAAACCCGGGTCACCGGGTCCGGCTCCGACCAGCCACACATGACCGGGCTCCATTTTCGGGAATACCGGTTTTTCCATTTTCATCGTCTCAACTGTCACAGTAGTGCTTTCCCGCAGATAGCGCCTCGCCTATAACCTGCCAATGGCAATCGATCCGCCGAATGACGAGGACGACGCCGGTTCGCGCCGGCCTGACGCGCAGCTTCGCCGTGGCTGGACTACCGGTGCCTGCGCCACAGCTGCCGCAAAGGCCGCCCTCGAAGCCCTGCTGACCGGCAAATTTCCCGATCCGGTAACGATCCGGCTGCCGAAGGGAGAAACACCCGCTTTTCCACTCGCCTTTGAAAATAGAACGCCGGATTTTGCCGAGGCTGGGATTGTCAAGGACGCCGGTGACGATCCCGACGTGACGCATGGCGCGACCGTTATCACCAGGATTGCGTTCGCAAAGCCCGGTACCGGCATAAGTTTTGCCGCCGGCGATGGGGTTGGCATGGTGACCAAGGCGGGCTTGCCGGTCGCAGTAGGTGAGCCCGCAATCAACCCGGTACCGCGCTCGATGATTGCCACCGAGATCGAGAAATTGTGCGGCCGCCACGGGTGCCCGTCCGACATCGCGGTAACTGTCTCCATCCCGGGCGGCGAAGAGATTGCGAAGAAAACCTGGAATCCCCGCCTCGGCATTATCGGCGGTCTTTCGATTCTGGGAACCACAGGCGTGGTCCATCCGTTCTCGTGCTCGTCGTGGATTCACTCCAT
>JAHEGF010000428.1 GCA_024645155.1 Phyllobacteriaceae bacterium
ATGGCTACCTATCTGACTCTCAGCCTGTCGATTTCAGCCTTCCTGAACTGGTACAATAAGAAAGTAGCTCTGGTGGAGCGATAAGCTTATGGCAACTATTACCGGAACCAAAGATACAGTTCCTGGCCTGGCCGGGCCCCAGTTTGATCTGGACATAGCCGGTTGGTTCAGGAATACGATCTTCAAGAACATCTGGAACACTATCTTTGCCGTTATTTTCATTGTGGCCAACGTGCTCATTGTTCGGGCCGCCTACTCGGCTGAGCCGGTCGGTCTGTCTTTTAGCCTGGCCCCCAATGGGGTACCCACCCCCATGGGTAACCTGGTCCTGATCATGACCAACGGCGCCTTGCTCACCAGCCTGCTTGTCGTTTTGTGGTTGATCGGGGCCATCTGGGTGGTTTATTGCGCCGCCCGCCATCATTGGCCCGGCCCCTCCCAGTGGTTAAAGGACAGCCTCTATACCGGTCCGTTTGGGGCTTTGACCACCCTGGCCCTGGGCATCCTGATTGTCTTTGCCATTCGCGGCCTGCTGTCGTGGGCCGTTTTCGGGGCCGAATTTCGCAGCGATCCTGAGGCTGTGTCTATTCTCAGGGCCGACACGCCGGGCGCCATTTGGGGCGTGGTGCTCGGCAATATCAGACTTTTTGCCGTGGGCCAGTATCCCCTTGAAGCGATTTGGCGAATATGGGCTTCGTTAGGCGTGGTGCTGGTGCTGGCCGCCCTGAGCAGTTTTGCCTGGGGTTTTGGCTCCCCCTTGAAAGCGGTTCGTAAGGCGCTGGTCTGGGCCTGGCTGGGCTCAATGGTAGTTATCTACTTCCTATTACGCGGGCTGCCCGGGGCCGACACCGGTCCTTTTATGGGTGTGGGGACTAACGTCTGGGGCGGGCTGCTGCTCACCCTCGTACTGTCGGTGGTCAGTATTGTGATTTCTTTCCCCATTGGAGTTTTGCTGGCCTTGGGACGGCGCAGCACCACCCGCGGGGTGCCGTTAATGTGGTTTTGGGGCCTGATGGTGATGGTGTTGTATTGGATCTTTGGCGGCTTTCCCACCGAGCCGGTCACCTTGAATATTCCGGTGCTGTTCAGAGACCCGCCCATCTGGGTGATCACCTTGGCGCCAGTCACCTACGCCATCTTTCAGGCCATTGTCGTCGTCGGCATTTTCTGGTTAATCGGCCACTACTTGCAAGGTAACTTGATCAAAACGTTCAGCATCGTCTTCATCGAAGCCATCCGGGGGGTGCCTTTGATCACGCTCCTGTTTATGGCCAATATTATGATCCCAATCTTTCTACCCAAGGGGGTGGATGTCGACAATTTACTGCGGGTGACGATTGCGCTCATTCTGTTTGCGGCGGCCTACCAGGCTGAAAATGTGCGAGGCGGGCTGCAAGCCATCAGTAAAGGGCAATATGAGGCGGCTATGGCCGTCGGCCTGAGCACGGCCCAATCGATGCGGCTGATTATTCTGCCCCAGGCCCTGCGAGTGGTCATCCCGGCCATTGTCGGGCTGGCCATTGGCCTGTTCAAAGATACCTCGCTGGTGGCCATCGTCGGCCTGCTCGACCTGCTTGGGATTGCCCGGGTGGTGGTGGCCCAACCCGAATGGCTGGGCCTCCAAAAAGAAACATACGCCTTTATCGCCCTGGTTTACTGGGTCTTTGCCTTCAACATGTCCAGGGCCAGCCAGCGGGTCGAGCGAAAGCTCGGGGTTGGTCAATATTAAAATAGAGGAAGAATAAACTATGGCTACCGATATTATCATTTGCAACGATGTCCATAAATGGTTTGGTGATTTTCACGTTCTCACCGGGATCACCACCACCGTCAAAGAGGGTGAAGTGGTGGTTATCATTGGCCCCTCCGGCTCCGGCAAATCGACCTGGATCCGGACCCTCAACCGGCTGGAGGAGCATCAGAAAGGCCAGATTATTGTTGACGGCACGGAACTAAACAACGACCTGCGGAACATCCAGGGGATCCGGCGTGAGGTCGGTATGGTTTTCCAGCAGTTCAACCTGTTTCCCCACCTGACCGTGCTGCAAAACGTAACCCTGGCCCCAATCAACGTGCGGAAATGGTCCCGGGAGCGGGCCGAAGAGGTGGCTATGGAGCAGTTGGAGCGAGTCAA